>JASHVB010000476.1 GCA_030039695.1 Acetobacteraceae bacterium | reverse complement strand
CGAATGGATCGGCACCCGGAGGGTTGGCGCGTCGGCTGCGTCAACGAGCTGGCGGGGTATTGACCCGGTCGACTCAACACCCTGACCTACCCACCGAGGCGCGCGCGAATCAGGGGAACCGCGCTATGCAAGCATCGATCCTGGATTCGAGGAGGACCGCCCGTGCGTGATTTCCTGGCCCTTGTCTTTGTCGCGATTGTGCTTTTCTGCCGCGCGGCGTACGCGCAAGGGCCCGAGCAGACGCTGGTCGATCGTTCGACCCTGGCGGTGGAAGATTTGATGACCCAGGGGGTGTCGCAGGATCCCCGCATCATGCTCGGCCGGGCCCGCGCGGTCATGATCTGTCCGCGCGTGTTCAAAGCGGGATTCATCATCGGTGGGGCCGGTGGGAGCTGCGTTCTGCTCGCGCGTGGCGGCAACGGTACTTGGTCATATCCCGCCTTTTACGGCATGGGCAGCGGCAGCGTCGGCTTTCAGATTGGCATTCAGGATAGCGAACTAGTTCTGCTGATCATGACCGACAGGGGTCTCAACGCCGTTATGGACAGTCAGTTCAAGTTCGGTGCCGACGCCTCCGTCGCGGTGGCGACGGTGGGAGGCAGCATCGGCGGCTCTACGACCGCCGCGATCGGGGCAGATATCCTTGCGTTCGCCATGAATCGCGGGCTTTTCGGTGGGGTCGCGCTCGATGGCAGCATCATGTCGCTGCGCAGTGACTGGAACACGGCCTACTATGGCCAGCCGTACTCAGCGCGGCAGATCGTCATGCAAATGACCGCGGCCAATCCCGGCGCCGACCCACTGCGCGAAGTGCTGACCCGTTACGGCAGCGGCGCGACGATGCCGACGGCCGCACCACCACCACCACCACCACCGCCGCCGCTGTCAGGGCCCGGGCCAATGCAACCGGGCCCCGCGTACCCGCCGCCCTATCCGCCCAGCAACCAGACCGGGGCCGGTCAACCCGTGCAGCAGGAGCCGCTTCCTGCACCGCCCCGCTGATCGAACGGTCCACCTTGCTGTTGCTCCCGAGATCGCCCAAGTTCAGCGGCGATGACGCGAATTGCGGCACTGCCTGAACGACGGGTGATCGCCATCGCCGGCGAAGAACGGGGCGCCTTCCTGCAAGGTCTCGTGTCGAACGATGTGGCTGCCGTGGCGCCTGGACATGCGATATGGGCCGCACTGCTGACCCCGCAGGGCAAGTGGCTCGCTGATTTTTTCATCCTCACCGATGGCAAATGTCTGCTGCTTGATGTCGAGCGCGCGCAGCTGCCGATGCTCATTGAGCGGTTAACTCGCTTTCGCCTGCGCTCGAAAGTGTCGATCGACGTCGCCGCGGATCGCTCGGTGTACGCGGCATGGGACGGTCGTCCCGCAGTCGATGCAATCACCGCGCCCGATCCTCGTCTACCGGACGCCGGGTGGCGGCTCATCGCGCGCAATCCCGTGCCGACCGACGCCACGGCCGCCGACTGGGACGTCCATCGTCTGTCGCTCGGGCTGCCCGATGGCTCGCGCGATTTGGAATCCGACAGGACGGTCCTGCTCGAGGCCGGGTTCGACGAGCTCAATGGCGTCTCCTGGAGCAAGGGCTGCTACATGGGACAGGAGCTGACCGCGCGCACGAAATACCGTGGCCTGGTCAAGCGTCGCTTGGTTCCGGTCGAAGTGGACGGTCCGCTCCCCGCATCGGGCACACCGGTTTGTCACAACGAGATCGAGGTCGGAACAATGCGTTCGGGCCGCGACGGTCTCGGCCTGGCTGTTCTTCGACTTGACGCTCTCAACGCCGCGCTGAGCTGTGGCGGTGCACGCCTGATACCACGCATTCCCGCCTGGCTGCGTTTGCCGGACAGCGCTCACTCGCGATGAGCGGGCCCTCGATCCGGCTGACCGCTCAGGAACGCTGCGATCGTGACGACGCCACGGGCTGCCAACGCCTTATGCCCAATCCCTCCTTCGTCAAATAGATCGCGTGGCTCTGACGCGGCGCCGCATCCCCGCTGCCGGTGTGGCACGTGGCCCGGAACCGTCGGCATTGGCGGACGCCCGCTCCGACACGACCGTGACCGATCTCGCGCCTCGCGTGATCGCCACGCGTTGTGCCCGGTTGGACCCCGCACTGATCGAGGCGCCCAGCGTCCTGCCGCGCTGCGGCATTGGAACCCTTGGGCGGCGTTCGACGAAATCCGCGACCGGAGATGGTTGCGCGCGCTGCCGCCCCCGGCACGGCCCGATGACACGGCGTGCCTGCGCCGCTGAGCGTCGGGAAGGATCCCTGTGCATTCTCGTCATGCCGCATGCCTGCAGAGGGCGGCCCACCATGCGACGGCGACACCGGACGTTTGCAATACCGGTTTCCGGAGTCAGACTGCTGTGAGCCGGCAATCCTTCCGCCGCTGGTTGGGCGTTTTGCCGGACGCTCCGACCGACCGGCGGTGCTGCAGGCACGCCGAGTAACCGGAGGAACCGATGGAAGCGCCTTTCGAAACCGCTCTGCGCGCGCGCATCGACGAGGTGCTGGAACGCTGCGTCGCCTGCGGCGCATGCGTCGACGTGTGCCCGATGCCCGAAGCTGCCGGTATCGAAACACGCGATTCGGCCTCGATCGCGGGCGGTGTTCTGTCGATCCTGCGCGCAGAGCCGCACCCCGAGGCGTCCGCCCGCTGGGCGTCGGTATGCTCTGGTAGCGGCCATTGCATCAAAGCATGCGAGTATGGGGTAAACCCGCGGTTCATGCTGGCCATGGCGCAGCTCGCCATGACGCGGGGCCATGCGCCTGACAAACGCCGTAAGGCGGGCCTGCAGGGGTTTGTCGGAATGAGCGCCGGGGTGCGCGTGCTCTCGCGCATGCAGCTTCCGCCGGATTTGCTCGCACGATTCAGGCCGGATGACGAGGCCACCGACCTGACACCGCCCGACCTTGTTTTCTATACCGGCTGCAATTTGCTGAAGACGCCGCACATCGCACTGTTGTGCTTCGACATCATGGACGCGCTGGGCATTCGCTACCGCGTCATGGGCGGACCGTCACACTGTTGTGGCGTGTTGCAGTTCCGTGCCGGTGACCTCGCCACGTCAGGCCGCGTCGCCTATCGCACCGTGGAACGCCTCGGCAGTGCTGGCGGACGAGTGCTGACCTGGTGCCCAACCTGCCAGGTACAGCTCAGCGAGGTGGTCATCCCCGGCACGCCTGGACCTCGCCTCGGTATGGAACCGTTCCTGCTATTCCTGGCCGAACGCCTGGATGACCTGCGTCCGTTAATGACGCACCCGGTGTACAAGCGCGTCGGCCTGCATGAACACCCTGGCGTAACCGGTGTTGGCGACGCCGCGCAGTCAATTTTGCGGGCTATTCCGGGCCTCGATTTCGTCGACTTGGCGCAGCCGCGCGTCGGATATATGTGCAACAAGCTGAACCCGTTGCCAGAGTTCAAGCGCTCCGTCCATCAACGCCAGCTGGAGGCAGCCGCGGATGCCGGGGTGACGACACTGGCCGGTATTTATCATGCGTGTCACCGCGAGCTGTGCAGCCACGAACGCGATTGGCCGTTCGAGGTGGTGAACTTCCTCGAGTTGGTCGGTGAAAGTATGGGCTTCAGCCGTCCAGATTTGTTCAAGCGATTGAAGATCATGCAGGACGTTGACGCCGTGCTGGCCGCGGCGGCGCCAATGATCGAGGCGCATCATCTCGACCTGGACGAAGCACGCGCGGTGGTGCTGAAGGACATGCTCGGTGAGCAAGCTCTGCCGCTGAAGGCGCACGGTTGACCGTCGCGGCCGGTCATCATGAGCGTGGCTGTTGCGATCCGTGACCAGCCAGGCCTGACAGGTTTGCGCTCGCGCCACGATTGACCCGTGGGCGGTCAACCCAACGGGCCCGGTAAGACCTTGCCTGCGAGCGCAGCTCGGCTACGTTTCGCGCTCGCCATAGGAACGGAGCAGGTCGTCATGCCACCACCCGAGCCTCGGATTGCTGTGACCGTCTTGCTCGCCGGGTTGCTGGACAGACCCGCCGGCGCGTCACCGGCCGATAGCCCGATGGCGCGTCCCGTCTCCTTTGGTTCCGCATGCTATTGCCGCGACAGCAGCGGCCAGCAGGTCTGGGGCGACGCGACCTGATGGCGGCTCATCGACACAAAGCCGTCGTCTCAGCAGCCCGCCAGGATCAGCCCGGCAAGCGGGCGGTCGCGGCGCGGGCGGAACAGCCGGCGGCCATTGAAGATTACGCACTGATCGGCGATTGCCGAACAGCGGCTTTGGTGAGCCGCGGTGGCTCGATAGAGTGGCTCTGCTGGCCGCGCTTTGACAGCAGTGCGGTGTTCGCCGCACTGCTTGGTACGCCGGAGAACGGGCGCTGGCTGATCGCACCAGCCGATCAATCACCCCGGGTCAGCCGCCGCTATCGTCCTGGAACACTGATTCTGGAGACGGTATTCGAAACCCCCGAAGGCTCCGTCACGCTGATCGACTTCATGGTTCCGGAGCACGATTCCGTTGTCCGTATCGTCGAAGGACTGACGGGCGCTGTTGCCATGCGTTTCGAGCTCGCCCTTCGGTTCGACTACGGTTCCGCGATCCCCTGGGTCACGCGAATGGACCACGGTCATGGCATCCGCGCTGTCGCCGGGCCCAGTCAGATCGTGCTCCATAGCGACGTGCCGTTACACGGCCGGCACATGACCACTGTGGCCGATTTCATCGTCGAGGCTGGCAAGCGGGCCAGCTTTGTGCTGGCACATGCGCCCTCGCATCTGCCGTCACCGCGCCAGCAGAATGCTGTGGCGATGCTTACGCAGGCCGAAGCCGTCTGGACCGGCTGGTCGACCCGCGGCACCTATCGTGGCCAATGGCGTGAGCCTGTGCAGCGATCGCTGATCACGTTGAAGGCGTTGTCCTATGCGCCGACAGGCGGCATCGTTGCCGCACCCACGACGTCGTTGCCGGAAAAACTGGGCGGCGAGCGCAATTGGGACTATCGGTTCTGTTGGCTCAGAGATGCGACATTTACCCTGCTTGCACTGATGCACGGCGGGTACCGCGAAGAGGCGCAGGCCTGGGGCGCTTGGCTGCGTCGTACCGTCGCGGGCACACCATCCCAGGTGCAGACCCTCTACGGACTCGCCGGCGAACGCCAGATCCCGGAATGGGAAGTTCCCTGGCTCGCCGGCTATCAGGGCGCCAAGCCAGTGCGTGTCGGTAATGCCGCGAGCACGCAGTTACAACTGGACGTTTATGGCGAGTTGCTGGATGCGCACTATCAGGAAGCGCATCTCGGCCTGGTCCCGCCCGGGCAAAGTTGGGGCTTGCAAACCGCCCTCATCGGTCATCTGGAGGCGATCTGGGATCAGCCTGACGAGTCCATCTGGGAGATTCGTGGCGAACCGCAGCAGTTCACCTTCTCTAAGGTGATGGCCTGGGTGGCATTCGACCGTACGATCCGCCATGCTGAAGAATTCCGTCTGAAAGGGCCGATCGAGCGTTGGAAGGAGCTGCGCTCGCGCATCCATGACTCGGTTTGTCGCGAGGGATTCAACGGCGAGAAGGGCGCGTTCGTGCAGTATTATGGCGCTGACGAGCTTGATGCGAATCTGCTGCTGATGCCCATGGTCGGTTTCCTGCCGGCAACCGATCCGCGGATGAAGGCGACGATCGAAGCAATCGGCCGCGAGCTTGCCGTAGACGGCCTGATCCAGCGATACCGCACACGCAAGGGTGTCGACGGATTACCCGCTGGCGAAGGCGTATTCCTGGCGTGCAGCTTCTGGTATGTTGACTGTCTGTCGCTCCTCGGCCGCTACGATGAAGCGCGGGCGTTGTTCGAGCGACTGCTTGGCCTCTGTAACGATGTCGGGCTGCTGGCGGAGGAGTACGACCCGGTGGCACGCCGCCAGCTGGGCAATTTCCCGCAGGCGTTCTCACATCTCGCCTTGATTAATGCCGCGTTGAATCTGGACACCCAACATGGGCCGGGCGCGCGCCGGCGCAGCAGGGCCAGTGGCACACCCTGATCGGTCCTCTGGTGATGCCGTTGTGGGCCTGTCGGCCGGCGGAACGTTGCTGACCCGTCTCGCGCAGCCATGATGCCCATTCTCGGCAATGGTCGCTCTGAGCGTTGTCCGCCTGGTTGGGTCATGATGCGATCTCGATCGATCCCCGATCGGCAGAGGCCCTGGCTCAGTTGATCACGATCATCAGCACGGACCACGACGGCGCGGCGGGGCCTGCGTGATTTGTGTCCGGGATCGTCGCGGCTTGGTCCCCGATCGCGATTTCCGGCCAGTCGATCGAGGTGCGGTTCGGCCGTGCGGCCTGGTTTGGTCCGCGGAGGCCCCTCGCATGGATCGGGATGTT
>JASHVB010000475.1 GCA_030039695.1 Acetobacteraceae bacterium | reverse complement strand
CCGCACGCGACTGTCTAATAAACCTCTCCCGCGCAGCGAGGGAAAGGTTGCGACGCAAAGCATCGCGGGCGAGGCGCCGAGGGCATGGACGATTCGTGCGGGCGGCCCCGCGCTTCGCGCCGACATCGCCCACCAAGCGGAAGGGTAGATTAGGCAAGCAGCCGTCCCAATCCTGACAGCTTCTCCTCCGCCCGCATGATGCGCAGCATTGCCCACAACGCGGCCTGGTTCGTAGTGACCACCGGCTTGCCGAATTCGTGCTCCCACTCGGCGATGTAAGTCATCGTCGGGAAGTTTCCCCCCGGCACCATGAACGCATCGATCTCCGGGCGGTCGATCTTCGCGAACGCGTCACGCGCGCTCTCCGGCCCGAGTAACCCGATCGCGTAGGCGTCACTCGCGTTGAAGCTGTGCAGCGCTGCGACCTGCATGCCGTATTTTGTCTCATAATAGTGCCGCGCACGCTCGATCACCGGCGGCGAATAGGGTGACACGATCGCAATCCGCAGCACGCCCAATGCTTGTAACGCCTGACCCACCGCCTGTGCCGAGGTGATCGCGGGGACGCCGGCACCGGCGCTCATGCGGCGCATCACGTCCTCGTCGTAATTCTCGGAGAACAGACTAGCGGAGGTCTGCGCGAGTGAAATCACTTCGACTTTGGCGGAACCGAGCAGCTTCGACTGATAGTCAATGTCCTCATCGTTGCTCGGCACGAATGGACCGGCGCCGCCTTTGCCCAGACGCGCGACGTGAACCTGCAGGCTGGGCGGCACGAGGCGGCCGAATTCGATCTCGCAGGTGGTGTTAGTGGACGGAATTAGAACGCCGAAGTGCCGCATCGCCTCTCTCCCAAGACACGCTGGTCACGACCCGCCGTAGGTTCGCGCCGCTACCCCTGCCGCTTCTCTACGTCGATCGCCATCGGCTGACCAGGAGCTCTCCTTGACTAACTCGTGGGCCACCGCGACATGTCAGTATCCCGTCCTTGTGGCCCCCACCACGTAATTCTTCCGCGGGAACTCTTCCCTGTAAGAGCGCAACGCCTTCCCGGTCCGCACCCCCATGTCACGATACGGACGCGCCCGCAGCTTCTCAACATCGATATCGATTCCATGCCCCGGTGCCGTCGGCAGTTCGACGAAACTGTCTTGGACCACCAGCGGCGTCACTGCGATCGCATCACACGTCGGCTTCAGATTGACAAAGCACTCTGCAATCCAGAAATTCGGAATCATCGCCGCCAACTGCACGGTCGCCGCCAGCCCCACCAGTGTTGAATTGTAGTTATGTGGCGCAACCGCTACTGCGTGCGGTTGCGCCATTGCCGCTATGTCCAGCATCGCCGACAGGCCGCCGCAATTGCAGATATCCGGATTGATAATGTCCGCCGCGCGCGCAGCGAACGCCTGGGCCCAGGCTTCCTTCGAGTAGATCGCCTCACCGGTGACAATCGGCAGGCCGGGCAGAGCGCGGCGGACTTCCGCCACCAGCTCGATATTGTCACACAGGCACGGTTCCTCGTACCATCCGATATCGTAATCCGCGATGCGCTTGCCGATGCGGATCGCGTGCATCGGCGCCAGCCGGCGATGCGCTTCGATCAGCAGCGTGAAATCCGGCCCCAGAGTCTCGCGCATCTTGCGCACATACCGGACCACGTGGTCCTCATCTTCGCGATGGATGAAGCTGCGCCACGGCCCGGGGAATGGATCCCATTTCAGCGCGGTGAACCCCATTTCCTTCACCTTCAGCGCACGCTCGCAATTATGCTCTATCGACTCTGTTCCAACCGACCAGCCATTGGCATAGACCTTCACCCGCTCACGCGATGCACCACCAAGCAGGTTGTACAGCGGCAATCCAGCATGTTTGGCGACGGTGTCCCACATTGCAAGCTCGATCGCGCTCCACGCCGACAACAAATCCAGCGACGTACGACGCATCGCGAAATCATCGAAGATCACTTGCGCGGTGTGCCGGATGCTGAATGCGCTGCGACCCAGCATGTATCTGCCCATGTGTTGCAGCAGATGCTCGATCACTTGCTCCTTGCCCGGCGTGACATAGGCCTCGCCCCAGCCGTGCAATCCGTTATCCGTTTCGATGCGGCAGAACAATAGATTCTTGGCCAGACCGGGATCGAACAGGAAGGTTTCGACGCGGGCAATTTGCATGGCATAGGCTCCGGGTTGCGCGCGGAGGACTGTACGCCTCTGATCGCGGCAGGGACAACCCGGGAGGGCGGCATGGAATTCGAGACCATCACCTACGCGCTGCAAGGCACCACCGCGATCGTCACGCTGAACCGGCCAGAGAAGCGCAACGCGCTGAGCGGCAAGCTGTTACGCGAGCTGAATACGGCGCTGCTGGAAGCCGATGAGCACAACGCGGCGCATTGCATCGTGCTGCGCGGCGCCGGTCCGCATTTCTGCGCCGGCGCCGATCTGTCGGAGTTCTCGAGCCAGCGCGGTCCGGATTATCGTGGCCGGCAGGAGATCGACGACGATATCTGGCGGCTTGAGCAGGGCCAGCGGCTGCGTATCCAGATCTTCGACATGCACAAGCCCGTGGTGGCACAGGTGCACGGCACGTGCATCGGCATTGGCACGGAACTGGCGTGGCTCTGCGATATGGTGATGGTCGCGGATGATGCGCGCATCGGGTTTCCGCCGGTACGCGATCTCGGCACCCCGCCCGGCTCGATGTGGCTGTATCACTGCGGTCCGCAATGGGCGAAGCGGCTGCTGCTGACGGGCGACAGCATTCGCGGCAAGGACGCGGCGAAGATCGGCCTGGCGCTGAAGTCCGTGCCAGCGGCTAAGCTGGAGGCGGAGGTGATGCGGCTTGCCGGCCGCATGGGGCTGGTCGATCCACACCTGCTGTCGGCGAACAAGCGGCTGGTGAATCTCGGATTGGAGCTGATGGGTGCGCGCACACTGCAGCGCATCGGTGCGGAGATCGACGCGCGTGGCCACATTGCGCCGAAAGCGCGGGCGTTCCGCGAGACGATGAAGGCGCACGGGGTAAAATACGCGTTCCAGCAGAGGGATGCCGCGTTCGCGCCGGATTATGTCTCGGTGGAGGGACCGGACTAACGCCCGTCGTTGCGAGAAGCGCCACAACGCAGCAATCTCCCGCATCGGTGCTTCAGCACTCCGTGGCTCGCAATGATCCGGAAAGGCGAGATCCCTTCATGCGACTGCACATTTTCGGCCTGGGCTACTGCGGCACGGCAGTCGGAAACGCTGCTCGAGCCGCAGGCTTCGTGGTTTCCGCCACGACGCACCATGCCCACGACGACCCAGCACTGCGCGCGGCCACGCATGTCCTTTCCACCGTTCCGCCCGATGCATCCGGTGACCCGATAGTGGCGCAGCATGGGTCCGCGATCGCCACCGCGCCGACGTTGTGCTGGATCGGCTACCTTTCCAGCACCGCCGTCTACGGCGATCGCGGTGGCGGCTGGGTGGACGAGGACACACTGCCTGCACCGACACAGGACCGCGGCCATCGTCGCCTCGCCGCTGAAACGGCATGGTCCGGATTTGTCGACCAATGTGGCGTGGACATCTTCCGCCTTGGCGGCATTTACGGTCCCGGTCGCTCTGCCTTCGACGATCTGCGCGCCGGGCGCGCCCGGCGCATCATCAAGCCGGGCCACGCCTTCGGCCGCATTCACCGTGACGACATCGTCTGCGCTGTGCTGGCCGCGATGCGGCGAAACGACCCATCCAGCGTGCGTATTTTCAACCTGACGGACCACGAACCCGCCGAATCCGCCGCCGTCATCGAGGAAGCCGCGGGTTTGCTCGGTATGCCATCGCCGCCGGCGATCGACTTCGACGTGGCGGCACTCACCATGAGCCCGATGGCGCGCAGCTTCTGGGCCGAGAACCGCAAGGTTGCCAGCCGCAAAACCCAAGTGGCGCTCCGGCTTACCTGGCGTTACCCGAGCTTTCGTGAAGGCCTACGCGCCATCCTCGCCGAGGAGCGGCAGCAATGTCCGTCGTAACAACGCGAGGTCCTGCGGGCGTGATAGCCGATGGTCGCCGTCTTTCACCAGGATCACCTGCACATCACCGGTGGCGAGTTTGTCGGCAATCTGCAGCGCCATGTCCGACGGCACATCCGGGTCGGCCTGACCGTGCAGCAAACGCACCGGACAATCCAACGGAATCGAACCGGTCAGCACGAGGTGATTGCGGCCGTCCTCGATCAGGGCGCGGGTGATCGGCGTTGGATCGCTATAACGGCTCGGCCGATAGATGATCCCTTTTTCCAGCAGCGCCGCGCGCTGCTCGAAACTGAGCGCCGGCCACATCAGCGTCTCGGTGAAGTCGGCCGCAGCGGCGACGCCGATCAGCCCCGCCACGCGCTCGCGGCGTGCCAGCGCGCCGAGCAACGCAATCCAACCGCCCATCGAGGAACCGATCAGCACCAGGGGTCCCTCGGTCAACCGGTCAATCGCGGTCAGTGCGTCGGCGGACCAGGTACCGATCGTGCCGTCCTCGAACCGGCCACCACTCGCACCGTGCCCGGAATAATCGAACCGCAGCATCGCCTGACCGCGCTGTTCGCAGAACGCCGCCAGCGCTGTTGCCTTGTCGCCGTTCATGTCGCTGCCATAGCCGGGCAGGAACACCACCGTCGGGCTGCGTCCCTCCAGCCTTGACCAGGCGAGTTCAACGCCGTCGCCACGATCCAGCCGCCCGTGCGTTGACATATCCACCTCCGCGCGCATCACTGTGGTTTCCCCGGTAACCGTTAGGCCGTCGGTAGCCTCAGGGCCATCGCCGGTCTACAACTGGCCCCATGCCACGATCGCAGCGCGCCGACGTCATCCCTCGCCTGATCACCACCACTGGAGACCTCGATCAGCTCTGCCGCCAGCTCTCCGCCGAGGAATTCGTCACTGTCGACACCGAATTCATGCGCGAGCGGACGTACTGGCCCGAACTCTGCGTGGTGCAGCTCGCGGGCGACCACGATGTGGCGGTGATCGACGCGCAGGCCGAGGGCATCGACCTCGCCCCGCTCGGCACCCTTCTGGCCAATACCAAGGTGCTGAAGGTCTTCCACGCCGCGCGCCAGGACATCGAAATCTTCGTCCTCCGCTTCGGTGCCGTCCCTACGCCGCTGTTCGATACCCAAATCGCTGCCATGGTCGCCGGCTTCGGCGACCAGGTCGGCTATGACGCGCTGGTCGGCGGCCTGACTGGGCGGCCGATCGACAAGGCGCATCGGTTCTCCGACTGGTCGGCCCGGCCGCTGACGCCGGCGCAGATCGCCTATGCCACCAACGACGTGACGCATCTGCGTGACGTGTACCGCCGCCTGCGCGCCACGCTCGACCGCGACAACCGCGTGGAATGGGTCGCTGCGGAGATGGCAGAGCTCGCCAATCCCGGCCTCTATCGCGCCGACCCCGAAACCGCCTGGGAACGGCTGAAGCCACGCAGCGGCAACCGCCGCTTCCTCGGCCGGTTGCAGGCGCTGGCCGCGTGGCGCGAACGCGAGGCCCAACGAGTCAACATCCCGCGTCAGCGCTTGCTGCGCGACGAGGCACTGACGGAAATCGCCGCCACCGCGCCTGCCGACACCGCGGCGCTCGCCCGCATCCGCGGCATCAGCCGGGGCTTCGCCGAGGGCCTGATGGGCGAGAACCTCTTGGAAGTGATCGCCGCGGCGCAGGCCGTGCCTGACGGCGCGCTGCCCCCTGCCCCGCCGCCGCGCGACGCGCTGCGTCCGTCGCCTGCCCTGGTCGCTCTGCTGAAGGTGCTGCTGCAGGCGAAGTGCGAAGAGAACCATGTCGCGCCGCGGCTAATTGCCAGCAGCGACGACATCGACCGGCTGGTTCTGGAAGACGCGCCGGACATCCCGGCCCTGCACGGCTGGCGGCGCGAAGTGTTCGGCGAGGACGCACTCGCGCTGAAGCAGGGCCGCATCGCGCTCAGCGCAGCGGGACGCCAGGTGAAGCTGGTACGTGCCTCCTGACTGCTGGTTCCTCCCTCGGGAGTGCTGCACGGCGTCGGCGTGAACGTTCAGCTTGGCACGCCGTTGCCTGCCCCGCTGCGGGGCCAGCTGGACTGCCGATGCCTCGTTGCCGTCAGTGCGAAGAGCACAGCGGTCGAAGTGATCGCGCCGTTACCGTCATTGGGAGGACCGCAGCGACGAACCGGCCCCACGCGTGGGATTCGTCGCTCCGCTCCTCGAAACGATGGGGATCAGCGTTCGCTGAATAGCACCCCACCCTTCGCTTTGTTATCGCGCGAACTCTCAACAATCTCGACCAGCACCGCATCCACACTGACGCCGAAATTTTTCACCACCGCGTTGGTGATGTCCTGAATCAACGCCTTCTTCTGCTCTTTCGTACGGCCTTCCACTGCATGCACATAGACTTCAGGCATCGTTTCCTCCACTGAGAACTCAGCGCCGCAGGCGGCGCCACAGCGACATGACTACGCCCCCCGCGCCCTCCGGCATCAGGAACATGACGGCGATCAACAGCGCTCCGTACACGGCGCCAGGCGCCGCCTTTGATACCGAGTCGGCCAGGTTCGGCACGAACTCCACAAACAGAGCCCCCACGATTGTGCCGCCGATCGAGGCGACGCCACCCACGACGAGGCCGACGAACAGAAAGATCGAGAGGAAGATGCCGAAGCTGTCCGGGGCGACAAACTGCACCGCAATCGCGCTCAGTGATCCGGCCAAGCCGGTGAACATTGCGCTGACCGCGAACGTCCGCGTTTTCAGCAGGGAAATATTGATGCCCATCGCCTCCGCGGCGAGCGAATGATCGCGGATCGCCATCATCGCCCGGCCGACGCGGCCGTGCACGATGTTCCACGCGAGCACGAACAACACCACGCCGACACCAAGCGTGAAGAGGTAGATCCACTGATCACCCGAAAGCGGCAAACCGAACGGCGCATCCGGCTTGTCCAACACCAAGCCTTGCACGCCACCCGTCCAATCACTGACCAGATTGTATTTCAATAACTGCGGAATGACTACAGACAGAGAGAATGTCGTCAGCGCCAGATAGTGGCCGGCCAGCCGCAGCGCCGGGAAGGCAAGCAGAAAGCCAACGATGCCGCAAACCACCGCCGCTGGCGGCAGCGTTGCCCAATAGGGCACGTCCCAGTTGGCCATCAGGATCGCCGTCGTGTAGGCACCGATCGCGAAGAACGCACCATGGCCCAGCGAAATCTGGCCGTTGAACCCGGTGAGCAATGCAAGACCAAGGATGGCGATCGCGTACACCACCATCATGGTGAGCTGGAACAGGTGATAGCCGTTGAAAAACGCAGTCGGCAGAACGGCCGCGAGCAAGATCGCCGCTGCAATAAGCCACCCGCCGCGACCGAGGCTGCCACGGCCGATCGTTTCGGGCGCGATCGCGCTCGGCATACCCCGATTGGCACCTGGCACCGCAGCGGCATCACCGCCCGCCAAGGCGACATCGCCTGGCGGCGCGGCGAACGCTGACGCCGCCTGCACCGACTCCTTCACGCCGACCGCCCCACCCGTGCCGCGCATCGCCCGCTCGTTCTGCATGGACTACACCCTGCTCTGGACGGTCCGGCCCATCAGCCCGGACGGTTTCACGACCAGCACCGCAACGATGATGATCAGCGCGAGGCTCAGCTTCAGTTCGGTACCGACGATGTAGGCGCCGCCCAGGTTCTCAATGATGCCGACGGCGAAGCCGCCGAGCACCGCACCCAGCGGACTGTCGATCCCGCCAAGCAACGCGCCGGCAAACGCGTAGAGCAGGATGCCGCCCATCATATTGGGGTCCAAGAACACGACAGGGGCAATCATCATACCGGCGACGGCGCCGATCCCGGCGGCCAGGCCCCAGCCAAGCATCAGCATGCCGCCCACATTGATGCCGACCAACCGTGCCGAGACCGGATTGAGCGCGGCGGCGCGCATACCCAGACCGAGCTTGGTGTGGCGAAAGAACAAATAGACGGCCAGCAGCACGAGCAGGGTGACGGCGGTGGCGCCGAGCTCATGAGCGGACATGTAACCGCCCATCATGGGATTGTTGCCAAACGGCGTAGGGAACTGCTTGATCGTGTAGTCGAAGAACCATCCGCTGCAGGCGTTGATGATCAGCAGCAAGCCAACGAAGACCCCCACCAGCGATAGCACCGGCGCATTCATGAACGGCCGCATTAGCACACGCTCAATCGCCATGCCGGCGACAAAAGCGATGGCAATGGTGATGAAGAAAGCGGCCCAATAAGGAATTCCGTAATTGATCAGCGTGAGCGCGATGTAGGTGGAGAACGTCGCCATTTCGCCCTGAGCGAAATTGATGTGGTGCGTCGCCTGGTAGATCATCACCAGCGCCAGCGCGACCGACGCGTAGATGCTGCCGTTGGCAATACCCGACATCACCTGGTGTAGAACGCCTTGCACCTGTATCTCCTGATCAGTAGCCGAGGTACGAACGACGCACGGATTCGTCCTTCCGGATGTCCGCCGCAGGACCGGAAATGACGATCCGCCCGGTCTCCAGCAGATACGCATATTCGGCGAATTCCAGCGCCAGGCTGGCGTTCTGCTCCACCACCAGGATGCTGACGCGCTCGTCAGCGCGGATGCGCCGCATGATGGCGAAGATCTCCTGTACGATCAGCGGCGCCAAGCCGAACGACGGCTCATCCAGCAACAGCAGCCGCGGGCGAAGCAGCAGTGCGCGTGCGATCGCCAGCATCTGTTGCTCGCCGCCGGACAGCGTGCCGGCCTGCTGGCGATAGCGTTCGCGCAGGCGCGGGAAGTATCCAAAGATGCGCTCGAAATCCTGCATCACCTCACGGTCGCGGCGGCTGTAGGCGCCGAGGCGCATATTCTCTTCCACGGTTAATTCGAGAAACGTGCCGCGCCCGTCCGGCACGTGCGCGACGCCGCGCCGCGCGACGACGTCCGCCGGCCGGCCGTCGATGCGCTCGCCGGCGAGGTGGATCTCACCGGTCGTCTTCACCATGCCGCAGATGGCTCGCAGCGTGGTGGTTTTGCCGGCGCCGTTCGCCCCGAGCAAAGCGGAAACGCTGCCCTCCTGCACCGCGAAGTCGATGCCGTGCAGCACCCGCGTTTCGCCGTAGGCGGCGTGCAGGCCGTGGGCCTCAAGCAGCGCCGGCATGCCGCATTTCCTCCTCATGGGTCTCGCCGAGATAGGCGCGAATCACCTCGGGCTCGTTGCGCACCTCGTCGGGTGTACCGTCGGCAATTTTCATGCCGAACTCCAGGGCGACGACTTTGTCGGAGACGCGCATCACCAAATTCATGTGATGTTCCACGAGCAGGATGCTGAGGCTGAAATGTGCGCGTATCTGCCGCAGGAGCTGCGCGAGGTCGTCCACCTCGCCATGGTTCAGGCCGCCCGCAGGTTCGTCCAGCAGCAGAAGTTTGGGGCTGCTGATGAGTGCCCGGCCCAATTCGACACGTTTCTGCCAGCCGAACGGCAGGCCGCCGGCGGGCTGATCTGCCACCGCGTTCAGGTCCAACAGATCCAGCAGATCGCGCAGGCGTGCGCCGGCCTGGTATTCCTCGCGCCTCACCACGGGAAAGCGTAGAGCATTGGCGATGAAACCTGAACTGCCCAGGTGGTGCGCGCCAACCAAGATGTTGTCGCGTACCGATAAGCGACGGAATAATGCGACGTTCTGGAAGGTGCGGCCGATGCCCAGGCCCGCCATGCGGTGGCGCGGCACGTGTTTCAGCGAGTGGCCCTCGAACGAGATATCGCCCGCCTCATAGCGGTAGATATTGCTAATACAATTGAACAGGGTGGTCTTGCCGGAGCCGTTGGGGCCAATCAGGCCGCAGATCTGCCGCCCGCCGACATCGAAGGAGACGCCGTTCAGGGCTATGACGCCACCGAAACGAACCTTGACGCCCCTAATGCTGAGCAGCGGCGCGTCAGAGGGGACAGGATCGGCCGGCATCAGGACGCGCGCAGAGGCACGGCAAAGCGACGTGTGGTAGTGCGTCGAGCGCGCATCCCATCCTCCCTGCTGCCCCATCTCGGGGGTCGTTGCAAACGCCACGAAACTGGCGAAGCGGCGCCTACAAGTCAACCGAGATGCCGCGCCGGCGGACGCGGCGGCTTGCCGGCAGGACTGCCGCCGGGGATGATCGCGCCAACATGGGGGCGCGGGAGGCAACAATGTCCGGCAGATCATCTGAGGCGCGGCCCTATCCGCATCCGCATGTAAACAACGGTTGGCTTGGCCGACTGCGCGAGGACATCCTGGAGCCGGAGCAGCTGATCGTCGATGCGCACCACCACCTGTGGGAGCGCCCGTCCGGCCGGTACCTGCTGGACGAGCTCTGCGCCGACCTGGGCGCCGGCCACAATGTGCAGGCGACCGTGTTCATCCAGTGCGGCTACGCTTATCGCAGCGACGTGGCGCCGGACCTGCGGCCGATCGGCGAGACCGAACGCGTTGCGGCCATCGCGGCAGAAGCCGCGGCGGCGGGTGTTCCCGGCGTATGTGCCGGCATCGTCGGCTATTGCGATTTCCGGCTTGGCGATCGGGTGGACGCAGTGCTGGAGGCGCATATCACCGCGGGCGCCGGACGGTTTCGCGGGATCCGCCAGAGCGCGGGGTGGGACCCGGCGATCGTGTCCACCACCTCCGCGGTCCCGCCACGCGGGCTTTTGCTCGATCGGGCGTTCCGGGACGGGTTGGCGCGGATGGGAAAGTTCGGGCTGTCGTACGAGTGCTCGTTATATCATCCGCAACTACCCGAGCTGACTGACCTGGCGCGGGCGCTCCGCGATCAGCCGATCCTGGTCAACCATTGCGGCGGACCAATCCGGATTGGGCCGTACACCGCGGCGCCGGACAATGCATTCGCGGCGTGGCGGAGCGCGCTCCGCGAACTCGCGTCCTGTCCAAATGTGGTGCTGAAGCTCGGTGGCCAGGCGATGACGATCCGCGGCTTCACCTGGCACGAGGAACCGCTCCCGCCGAGCTCCGGTGAGCTGGCGGCGGCCTGGCGGCCCTACATAGAGACATGCATCGAAACGTTCGGTGCGGCGCGCTGCATGTTCGAGAGCAATTTCCCGGTCGATAAGGGGATGTGCAGTTATCCGGTCGTGTGGAACGCATTCAAGCGGCTCGCCGCCAAATGTTCTGCTGCAGAGAAGGCCGCGCTGTTCCATGGCACGGCGGCGCGGTTTTACCGGCTGAACGGGGTAGGGTGATTGTCTGCCGTCATTGCGAGAAACGGAGCGACGAAGCAATCTTGCGCAAGGACTGTTTCGTCGCTCCGCTCCTCGCAATGCCACACCTAACCGCTACGGACACTTCCGATGCGCTTGTTCTCTGCTACTGTCGCTACCGAAACAAACACCTTTTCACCGCTGCCCACCAGCCTGGCAGCGTACAGAGAATGTGTCTTTCTACGCCCAGGCGAACATCCCGCGGACACACCGCTGATGTGTACCGCGCCACTGTGGGTCGCGCGTCGACGTGCCGCCACGGAGGACTTTACCCTGATCGAGGGAAGCTGCTTCGCCGCTAGCCCCGCAGGCCTGACAAATCGTGCTGACTATGAATTCATGCGCGATGAAATCATCGGCCAGGTGAAGGCCGCGCTGCCGCTGGATGGTGTCTTGCTCGGCCTGCACGGTGCGATGGTCGCGCATGGCTACGACGACACGGAAGGCGACCTGATCGAGCGCGTCCGTGCGCTGGTTGGCCCCGATTGCGTGATCGGCGTCGAGCTGGACCCGCACTGCCATCTGACGTTGAAGCGCGTGCGCCTAGCCGACATCATCATTCTCTACAAAGAGTTCCCGCACACGGACGTGGTGGAGCGCGCTGAGGACCTGCTGACGCTGCTGTTGCGTACCATTCGTAAGCAAGTGCGGCCGGTGATGTCGTTGTACGACTGCCGGCAGATCGCCAGTTATCCCACCACGCTGCCGCTGATGCGCGCGTTTGTCGACAAGATCACCGCAATGGAAGGTAAGAACGGTGTGCTTTCGGTCTCCATCGCTCACTGTTTTCCGTATGCCGACGTACCGGAACTGTCTGGCCGCGTCTTAGTAATCACCGACAACGACAAGGCCAAGGCCGATCGGCTGGCGACGGAAATCGGGCAGGAATTCATCTCAATGCGGGGACGTACGGCGCCGGATTACCTCTCGGTGGAGGACGGCATCGACACAGCAGTCGCGTTCAATGCCAGCCCTGTCGTGATGGCCGACCCGGCCGATAATGCTGGTGGTGGCGCGCCGTCGGACAACACGACGATCCTGCGCCGGCTGATCGAGCGGCACATCGCCGACGCAGCGGTCGGACCGATCTGGGATCCGATCGCGGTGCGGCTGTGCATCGACGCGGGTGAAGGTGCCAGCTTCCCGCTGCGTTTTGGCGGCAAGATCGGTCCCGCATCAGGCCTGCCGATCGATGCCACAGTGACGGTAACGGCACTGAAGCGTGACTGCTGGCAGAGTTTCGGTCCGACACGGGTACCGCTTGGCGACTGCGCAGCCGTGCAGATTGGCGGCGTGCGGGTCGCATTGATCTCCGCCCGCACCCAGGCGCTGGGGCTGGAGCTGTTCCGTAACCTGGGTATCGAGCCAACCGAACAAAAGCTGGTCGTGGTGAAGTCGACGAACCACTTCATGGCGGCGTTTGGACCGATCGCTCGGAAGGTGATTTATGTAGATGCGGATGGGCCGTTGAACCGGGACTATCGTCGGGTTCGATATACCCGGGTGCAGCGGCCAATCTGGCCGTTGGACGAGATCACGACACCAGGGTTGCTTCTGTAGCGACGGCTGTCGTCGTGGCCTGCCTTGTGCTGGCCAGACGTCATGGCCGGGCAAGTCCGGCCACGACGCGCCGCATTCAGCCCCGCCCAAGGAACGGCATCTTCGTCGCCATGATAGTCACGAACTGGACGTTGGACTCCAGCGGTAGATTGGACATGAACAGGATCTGTTGGCCTACGTGGTTTACGTCCATACGCGGTTCGGGCACGACCTGGCCGTAGGGCTGCAGCTGGCCGTTACGCGAACGATCCGTCATCGGTGTTGCCGCATTGCCGATATCGATCTGGCAGGAGCAGATGTCGTACTGGCGCCCGTCAAGGCCGATTGACTTGGTTAGGCCCGTTACCGCGTGCTTGGTCGAGGTGTAGGCGACAGAGCCCGGTCGCGGCACATGCGCCGAAATCGAGCCGTTGTTGATGATGCGCCCACCTTGCGGCTTCTGGTCGCGCATCATGCGGAACGCTACGTTGGCACACAGGAACATCGCGTTCAGATTCACCTGCACCACGCGGAGCCACATTTCGTAGGTGAAGTCGCCGAAATTGGTGGTCGGCGTGCCGCCGCCGGCGTTGTTGAACAGCATGTCGACGCGGCCGAAATTCGACTTGATCTGGGCGAACAGGTTGGCGACCTGGTCGGGGTCGGTCACGTCGGTGGGGACGACCAGCGCATGGCCAGCCTTTTTCATGCCGGCGGTTTCGTCCAGCATTTCCCTGCGCCGGCCGGCGAGCGCGACGGACCAGCCGTCGTTCATCAGGGCCAGTGCCGACGCGCGGCCGATGCCGGTGCCGGCGCCGGTGATCACGGCAAAGCGGTCTGCCATGTAAAGTCCTCCCCGTCAGTCTGAGTTGCTGGCTGCATTGTGACCTGAGGTGGGCGGGGGGCCAAGCCGGCGGCGATACCGGGTGTTGCGCGCGCGGCGTTGGACCCTCACCCTACTCTCTCCCGCTGGCTCGGAAGAGGGGAATGGGAATGCGGTTTGCCGCAATCGGGCTGGATCACCGGCACATTTACGACCTGACGCAGGGTCTGCTGGATGCGGGCGCGGAGTGCGTCGGCTACAATCGCGATACCACCGATCCTCGCGTCCTGGCTGGGTTTCGCAAGCGGTTTCCACACGTGCCTGCTGGCGAAACCGAACGGCTGCTTGACGATCCCTCCATCGATTTCGTCGTGATCGCCGCGGTACCGCGCGATCGGGCCCAGCTCGCCATGGCAGCGATGCGACGTGGCAAGGACGTCATGGTGGACAAGCCGGGCGTGACGACTCCCGATGAACTTGCCGCGATACAGTCTGCGGTGGTGGAGACGCGGCGCATCTGGTCGATCGCGCTCGGGCGTCTCGCCTCGCCCGCACAGCAGGAGGCACTACGTATCGTGCGGTCCGGGGAACTGGGGCGACTGGTGCATGTCACGTCGCTGGCGCCGCATCGTCTGAACCGAGCGTTAAGGCCGGCCTGGTTCTTCGACGCGCCGGCTTACGGCGGCATCATCAATGACATTGGCACGCACTCGATCGACTTGTTCCTGGCGTTCGCCGACGCCGACGATGCCGAGATCGCCCATGCGACCGTCGCAGCGTTCGGCACCCAGCCGCCTGGCTTCGAGGACTTCGCCGAGCTCGTGCTGACCACACCCTTTGTGCGCGGCTATGTCCGTCTGGACTGGTTCACGCCGGATGGTCTGCCAAACTGGGGCGACGGCCGCGTGTTCCTGGTCGGCTCCGAAGGCACGCTGGAGCTGCGCAAGAACCTGGATATCGAAGGCCGCACCGGCGGCGACCACATGTTTGTCGCCAACCGATCGGCTACGCGTTACGTCGACTGCAGCAAAATGCCGGTCACTTACTACCGGGACTTCATCACCGACGTTGCAGACCGTACGCAGCGAGTGATGCTGCAAAGGCAAGTTTTCACTGTGTGCCGACTTGCACTGCAAGCGCAGGCGCATGCCAACCGCTTCTCCGCGCGGCGTTCGTGAGTCACATCGCCATTGTCGGCCCGGGCAAGGCACCCGAGCCGCCTGCCAACGCATTGCTTGGCGTCACGCCGCAATGGCGATTCCGCAAGGGCAACAAGCGATTGAATCAGTTGCTGGACGTTGGCGTATCGGGCGACGTGCAGGCGGCGACGACGGTCGTGTCGTGCCGGCGGCCGCAGGGATATTACGATCAGCCAGACCGTTCCGCCGCCGCGCTGCATGGCATGGAGACCGAGGACTACCCCGCAGCCTTGGTGCGCCGGGGCAACGATGCGCCGGGCACGCCGACGCCGACGCCCGCGGCACGGCCGGACGGTCCGGGAAGGATCTGCGCCATTGGCGCGCAGGGAACCGCGCGGCTGGAAAGCGGCAGCTCGCGTGAGAATGTCCCCGATGAGCGCGAGGAAGTGCTGGTGAACGAGCGCGGTTCAGGCAGCGGCGCCAACGTCATGGCGTTCTCGCATGAGGTGTGGAGCGATATTCTCGCTGCGATGGAAGTTCGCCGCGATTCGGCGATCACCGGCGAGGCCACGCTGGGCACGCAGCGCCTGATCGAAGCCAATCCGGAAAAGGGAGGAACATGACATGCAAGACCTGCTGCCATTGGCGGACCAGCTCGGTGCGCGGCTAAAGGAGCGCGGCGAGACGATCGCCATCGCGGAATCGTCGACTGGCGGGCTGATTTCTGCCGCACTGTTGTCAGTCGCCGGCGCGTCCGCCTATTTCCGAGGCGGCAGCGTGATCTACACCGCGTATGCGCGTTCGGGCTTTCTCGATATTCCCAATCCACTGCCGCCACCGATCGAGCGCGCGTCAACCGAACCCTACGCGCTGTTGCTGGCAGATACGGTGCGCAAGCGGCTGGACGCGAGCTGGGGGCTTGGCGAAACTGGCGCGACTGGCCCCACTGGCAATCGTTACGGCGATGCCGCGGGTCACACCTGCATTGCTCTGGTCGGTGCGAACTTCCGTCGCACCATCACAGTGGAGACCGGCAGCGCCGACCGAGTCGGTAATATGCGCGAGTTCTCCAAACGCGCGCTGAATTTGCTGGTGGAAGCGCTGGGCTGACGCATGATGCGCTTTGTGATCATGGGCGCCGGCGGGCTCGGTGGGTATTTCGGTGCACGGCTTGCTGTGGCGGGAAATGATGTGGCGTTCGTCGCGCGCGGCGCGCATCTGGCGGCGATCCGCTCGGATGGGCTGCGCGTGACCAGCGCGCTCGGCGACCTGCATCTGCGCAACGTCGTGGCGACCGACGATCCGTCGACGCTGACTCCTGCCGACGTCGTGATAATCGCGGTGAAGCTGTGGGACACTGAAACCGCAGCGGAGTCGGTGAAGTCATTGGTGCGGCCCGGCACGGCGGTGGTGTCGTTCCAGAACGGCGTCAACAAGGA
>JASHVB010000474.1 GCA_030039695.1 Acetobacteraceae bacterium | reverse complement strand
GGATTTTCCCAATTATCGCGCCGGCAGCGTCGGACCGCAGGTGGCCGCAGAGCTGCTTGGCCAGGATGGCGGGCGGGCCTGGCGCGCAATCGGTCACCATGTCTGAGGGAGTCCGCATGTCACGCTTTTCGCTATTGCTGGCCGACGTGGACGGCACGTTGGTGACCGAACAAAAGGTGCTGACTGCCCGCGCGCGGGCCGCGGTGTTGGCGCTGCGCGCGCGTGGCATCCGCTTTGCCATCACCAGCGGTCGGCCGCCGCGCGGCATGGCTATGCTGATCGAGCCGCTGCGTCTCGATTCGCCGATCGCCGGGTTCAACGGCGGCGTGTTCGTGCAGCCCGATATGTCGGTGATCGAGACGCGCCCGCTCGCCCCGGACGTCGTGCGCCTCGCGATCGAGATCATCGCACGCCATGGCATGGATGCCTGGCTTTATACCGGTACCGACTGGATCATTCATCGCAATGATGCCCCGCACGTCGCACGCGAGGCATGGACGGTAAAATTCTTGCCGAAGATAGCGACGAAGTTCGCCGAATCGGATATGGACCAGGCCGTGAAGATCGTCGGCGTCAGCGACGATCATGCGCTGGTCGCGCAATGCGAGGCGGATATGGAGCGGGCACTGGGCAATCGCGCGTCGGCCAAGCGGTCGCAGCCATACTACCTCGATGTCACGAACCCGGATGCGAACAAGGGTGCGGTCCTTGATGCTTTGGCGGGCTTCATGCGCATTGCTGGGCATGAGATTGCGACGATAGGCGACATGCCGAGCGACACACTGATGTTTCGTCGTTCCGGCTTCAGCATTGCAATGGGCAATGCGAGTGACGAGGTGAAGGCACAGGCAAGCGCAGTCACCGACGACCACAACGATGAGGGCTTCGCCAAAGCGGTTGAGCGTTACCTGCTGAATGGGTGTGCGGTTGGGAAGGATCAGGCTGCATGAGCACCGCTGTGGACTACGGCACACTGCTGGTTGTCGATGATGCTGGCGCACTGGCACGGACGGCTGCCGACAGCATTTGCGCCTGGTCATTGAAAACACCGGGAACAGTGCGAATTGCCCTATCCGGTGGCTCGACGCCGCGGCGCACTTATCAGGAACTCGCCAGCGCACGCCTAGTCGACCGGTTTCCTTGGCAGCGTGTGCATTGGTTTTGGGGGGACGAGCGCTTCGTACCACCCGATGATCCCGCCAGCAATTTCCGGATGGCGCGCGAGGCCATGCTCGCTGCTGCGCCGGTGCCGCCCGGCAACATTTATCCGGTTCCGACTGTCGGCATGGACCCCGATGCGGCTGCGGCCGCGTATGAGGTGGAACTGCAACGGGCCTACGGCGGCGGGTCGCTGACACCTGCGCGGCCGCTGTTTCACATTTGCTTGCTCGGCCTGGGAGACGACGGCCATACCGCTTCGCTGCTGCCGGGCGAATCGGTGCTGAACGAACGCACGCGCTGGGTCGCAGCAGTCGCGCATGGACGGCCGGAGACCCGCATCACCCTGACCTACCCGGCGATCGACTGGAGCCAGCACATCGCATTCTTGGTGAGTGGCGCCGGCAAGCGCGCTATGCTGCGCGAGGTGTTGTCCGGCCGTAGCCACGTGCCGGCGGCGCGACTGCATCCGCTCGGCGATCTGGTGTTCATGGCCGACCGCGATGCCGCGGGCAGATGACCCGGCGTCGCCGAACCCGAGGAGTTTGACAGCGATGACGATACTCCCCCTGCGTCAACGTCCCGCGTGGCAGGCACTGCAGCAGCATCATGCGCGCATCAAGGATGCTCATCTGCGCGATCTGTTTGCCACCGAGCCTCAACGCGGCGAGCGGCTGACCGCGGAAGCCCAGGGCGTCTACCTGGACTATTCCAAGAACCGCGTCACCGGCGAGACTATGGACCTCTTGGTCCAGCTTGCCGAACAATCCGGCCTGCGTGCCCGCATCGATGCGATGTTCGGCGGCGAGAAGATCAACGTTTCCGAAGGCCGGGCGGTGCTGCACGTCGCGCTGCGAGCGCCCGATGGCACCGTGATCATGCACGACGGCCGCGACGTGGTGCCGGACGTGCATGCCGTGCTCCATCTCATGGGGGATTTCGCGACCCGCGTGCGCGAGGGCGCGTGGCTCGGTGCCACCGGCAAGCGCATTCGCAACGTCATCAACATCGGCATCGGCGGATCTGATCTCGGTCCCGTCATGGCCTATGAGGCACTGCGGCATTACAGCGAGCGGCGGATGACGTTCCGCTTCGTCTCCAACGTCGACGGAACCGACTTCGCCGAAGCTGTACGTGATCTCGATCCCGCAGAAACGCTGTTCATCATTTCCTCGAAGACCTTCACCACACTGGAAACTATGACCAATGCCGGCACCGCGCGGGATTGGGTCCTGGCCGGCATGAACGGCCAGGAAAGTGCGATCGCGCGGCACTTCGTAGCGGTTTCCACCAACGCGGCCGAGGTCGGCAAATTCGGCATCGATACCGCCAACATGTTCGGCTTCTGGGACTGGGTCGGCGGCCGTTATTCGATGGAATCCGCGATCGGGCTGTCGACGATGATCGCGATCGGACCACAGAGGTTCCAGGACATGCTCGGGGGCTTTCATGCCATCGATGAACACTTCCGCACTGCCCCCTTCGGACGGAACCTGCCGGTTCTGATGGGACT
>JASHVB010000473.1 GCA_030039695.1 Acetobacteraceae bacterium | reverse complement strand
CCTGTCGCGCATGGAAGGCAGTCACAGGACAATTGCCGACCTCGGTCTCAGTGTTGATCGCCGGGGAGGGACGAACTGGGTCCGTTAGGCTAAGGTCGTTCCTGCGTATGCATGCCGACGAACTCAAGGCCGACATTGCTCTCGCGCCGGCCCTTCGGACCTCGTATGGCTCCATCCCTGCAATCAATAGCATGTTGCGCGGCCTGTGCTGCGAGGAATTCATTGTCGTCGCAGCCCATCACGGCCGATTGACCGTGCCGCCCAGTGAGGTCGTAGCGAGCCCAACGGAGATCCTCGCCCGTATCCTCGGCGATCTGCACGACCCATCCGGCCGTGTGGCAATTCCAGGTTTTTATTCCGATATCGCAGCACCGCTCCGGGCGCCCCGGGATGAGCCGGAAGCCAATCTCGACAGGACAACAGTGGTTTGGCCGACCTGCGAGATCGAGAGCGTCGGTAGCAATCACGACAGCGCCAGCGCGCGCGCCTTCGCCAGATTGTCCTTCCACCTGGTCTGCAACCAGGATCCAAACACGGTCCGGCGGACCTTTCATGTCTTCGCGCGCAGGCGCGTCCCACCAGGTTCGCAGATCGAATTTGCCTCAGGAACCTTGGCTCCCTCCGTGCGGTTTGCCGTGACCTGTCCCTTGTTCCGCAAAGCACAGGACGCACTGACCGCCGAATGGGGGCGGCGGGCCGCCTTCGCATGCGGCGACGCCGCTCCGGCCGTCCATGCACTAAGGGCTGCACTCGGCACGGAGGTGATCGTTACGTCATTTCCCGGGCAACAGGATGGTTGGCGCGGCCCGTATGAGACGCCCGAACTGGCGAACTATCGGGGCAGCATCCGTTCCTGGGCGCGCATTCTGGATGCCGTGGCGCACTGATCGAACCGGCGGCTCATTGTTGGATGCTATGCATATCAACGCGACGTCGGGCTCAGGACACCATTGTGGTTGCACGTCGACCCGGCATGCGCGACGCGAGGGCGCGTATGTTCAGCCTGAGGTGCGGGGGCACTGCCGACAACGAGCGGTCTGTTGATGTGCACAGACCGTTCGCGCTTCGTTGGCCTTCGGGCGACGGTTCTCGTCAGCCGATTCGGGCCGCATTGGCGGGCCTCGTCATCGCGCCGCTAGCGAGCAGTCAAACGATGATTGCGCCTATCGGTGCGATTATCGGCAGTCTGCCAGCGCTCACGTTCACGCACGTCATATCGGGCACGATCGTTGTGGTGTTGATGGCGCCCCGTTCACCACAATTGTCTGCGCAATGAACTGGTCCGGCAAAGGCTGACACCCCGGGCATGATGGAGCGAAGCCTCGACTTCCCCGCGCGCGGCTCCGCATGAGCGACAGCATGACGCCAGTGGCCGACGTAGCCGCGGACCGGTGTTGGTTTGTCACGTTGGCGCTGGCCTGCTCGAGTCCTGGTCGTGTCGCCTGGATTGACGCAATGGCCGGCATGGTTGCGAGTGCGATTGTCATTGGGGGCAGCCTGGTCGCAGGCAGTTTGTTCGACCCTTTCCACGCCGCAGTCCCGGGAGGTTGGTGCGGACTCGCGCTCAGCCGATGCCGTGGCATCCGGTCTGCGACAGCTAGCCTGGCGGTGACGAGAAGACCGTCCAAATCGGTTCTGAGGCTGCTGCTGGTAATGACCTTTCTGATCGGCGGCACGCTGTGAACCGCTGCGGTCGTTCGCCAGAGGCAGGTTCGGCAGTGGCGATCGCCGTCGCCTGGCGGCGAAGCCAGTATTTTGATCGATGCACTGATCTGCCTGAGCTTGCTCTGGTCAGGGCCTTGGGGTCTCGCCAGGTTGCAGGTCACCCATCGGGCGATTCTGCCTGCGGCCATAACATGCTGAATCGTCCGCGGCGCGCGGATGATGGTGGACCTGCCTCATGCGGGCTGGGACGCACTGTACGATCGCGGGACCCACGTCCCTTGTGAAGCAAAAACTCGGTCGTAGAGTGCAATCGACGCAGACGCGTCAACGCGGACGGAGCTCGCAACGCCGGTCGGTGGGGTTATGGCCTGAGCTTTGCGACCGCCGAGTATGGACAAGACATATCATCGCAACGGGCGATGATTCGCTCTCGGAGAAATAGTCGTGAATAGACCGTTTGCTAGCCTGGCTGGGATATTGCTACTCGCCGGATGCGCCCAGGCTCCGATGGGGCCGACCATCCCTGTCAGGCCTGGACCGAATACATCCTTCGCACAATTCCAGAACGATCAGGCGGTGTGCAGAAACTTCGCCGATCAGGCGGTAAGGGACCAAGCCCAGGGCGCCAACCTGCGCGGCCTTGGGACCGCGGCACTGACGACCGCTCTCGGTGCCGGGCTCGGCGCAGCTATCGGCGGCGGGTCGGGCGCAGGCATCGGAGCCGCCGCCGGCGCACTTGGCGGCGCGGGGTTGGCTGGCCGCAACACCATGAATGCCAATTCCTCCATCCAGACGCAATACGACAATGCCTTCGCGGCGTGCATGTTCAGCCTCGGCAACAGTGTGCCCGCGATGGGACCGATGACCAACCGCCAGCAGCGATGACCAACGTGTGGGACCCGCGACGGGCGTTTATATAACCCTGCTCTGCAGCAGCAAGGAAAAGCACGATGCGATCGTTATACCTGGCGATTATATGTTTGTTGACTGTAGTCACATTGGTGTTTGCGGTCGAGAACATGGAAATCGTCAGCGTCGATTTCCTTTGGTTCGGCATTCGCTTGCCTCTCGCCTTCCTTGTTGTCGCGGTTTACATCATTGGGATGGCAACGGGCAGCAGCGTCTGGGCGTTGATCAGGCGATCTGTGAAAGGCGTCAGCGGAGCGGTTAAACCATCGCCCAATTACAGGTCGTAGCCGAACCTGTTCGCAAAGCCTGGTTCAGGCATCCCAAGGCCGACGGCGATACCGTCAGAGCCATTACCCGGGGTAGGAGCTCTCGGTATAGGGGTGCACGTCATGCCGAGCGGTCGAGTTCGGCTGAGTGAACATGATAAACGCCAATATGTTGCCAGGCTCCGATGAGGCGTCTGTGCGATCGGCAGCCATCTTGCCGTTCACTCCGCTGGCGTATTCTGCGACTACATCGCCGAACATGTTTCGTTGCACGGTGATCTTCTGGCCGGCTTTGACTCCCTCGTCGAGCTTCACCAAATACTCGACGAGCCCGCCGTGCGTCGCTATGATCGGAAATGCGCCGTTGCCGATGAGCGCGCCCGCATCCGCTGCAGTGCGGCCGATCGACCCGCCGATCACCCTGTAATGCTTCACGACATTCCGTGTGCCTTCCACAAACAGGGCGATCATATCCCGGTCGAGGATGCTCGCGGCCCCGACTTCGGGCGTGAAGCATGGGATGCCGACATCGATGAATGCATTGTGCAGAACACCTGGATAGGTTGGATCATCCCATGGTTGTCCGACGCGATAGAGGTCGGTCATGGCTTTCACGTCGGGGAGGCTACGATCGCCGATGACTAAGGCGGCAGTTTCAGGCCCGGTCGTCCCAGTATGGAAATCGATTGCAAGGTCAGAGTTTGCCTTCAAGAGCCGGTTGAATACTAGGCCGGCATGACGGCTTGTGGCGCTCGCGCCGTTTTCGTTTCCGGGCCATTCGCGATTCATGTCGATGAGACCGACGCCGCGTCCAGAATAGGGCCAGCGGCGCTGCATGCTCTTCAGGGCAGGGCGCGCAATATCCAACGCAGCCATAACCGTGCCGGACATCTGTGTCGGATCCAGTTGGTCCATCACGGTCTGCACTGTCCGGATCGAACTCATCTCATCGCCATGCACGCCGCTTGTCAGGGTGAACCGCTTTCCGGGTTGGATGCCCTTAGCGACGACGACAGACACACGCCAATGCTGACCGCCGGGCATCTCCACGCCCCGAAAGTAGAGAAAATGTTTTTTGCCGGATTCGAGGTCTGCGACATTAAGCCGACTGGCAACCTTCTTTCCCCGAATTGCCTCGCCTGTGCAAGTGGTTCCTGACTCCGTGGCGTGTGTGTCCGTATCTCCTGGTGAAGTCGCCGCACGGGCTTCGCTGGTGAGGATGGCGGACGCACCGACGCCGGCAATGGAGGTGGTCATGAAGTCACAGCGGTCGATCTTGTTTGACACTGTTGAAATGGCCTCTCACAAGCCGAATACCATCACCCAAATGGTGGGCAGTTTGGTCACGTCCGTGAAGCTCTTATACATTCGCAACGTTGCTAGAAGGCCGGTCGGAGCTATGGTGTGCCGCCAAGGAAGCGTCGTGCTTGGTTGTGCAGCGCGCATCAAACTATGCATCCTTCGACAAAGCAGGATGCGATTTGATGCGGGCTGACACTCCGCCCTGTGTCGAAACGTTGATCAGTGCCTTGCCCCGTTCCGACGGGCTCTGTCTATGCAGAAATGACCGAGTGCTGTCGAGGCGCACGATTCGCCTGCCGACACTGCGAGAGCACTCACAGAGTGTAGAGCTGTGATCAGTGGATGGTCGCGCGAGTTCGTGCAGCCGCCGCCGATTTCACCGTTTGGTCAGCGAAAGTGGGCTGCCCCAGCGCTGTGTGGCGCAACAGGTCCGCAAGGCAGGTATAGGTTTGCGCCAAACGTGCTGACGGCGCGCCTTGTTCCGTGGCGGCAGCCCGCATCTCACCCGGGCTGACACCGAACATGGCGCGAAACGCCCGGCTGAAGCTTGACAAATCAGCGAAGCCAAGCTCGTGCGCCATCGAGGTGACGGTCTGACTGTTCCTGCGGTTGGACAACCGGCGGCGTGCCTCCGCCAGCCGACGCCGTTGGATGTACGACATCACACCACCTTCGCTCGCCAAGAGCCGGTACAAGTTGGAACGTGACATCCCGACCTTGCGGGACAGCATCTGCGGTCCCAGGAACGGCGATTGCAGATGGCTGCGGACTGTCTGGCGTACCTTTTCCAGGCGGCCGACGTCAATGAACTCCCGTGCTGCGTCGAGCCGCTCTGCCGACGGTGCGATGCAGGCCGCGATCAGTTTGCCAACTGCCACTCTCAGAAGGGGCGCGTCGCTGTCCGGCAGACGCGGAAGCCGCCGAACCAAAGTCACCACGAAGTCGGCTAGAAACTGGCTGAGCGTCGAATCCAGAACTGAACCGGTGACTACGTCCAGTAGCGGCGCGATGTCGTGAAACGTGTCCCGCGACAATAGCAGGTCCACGCGGTCAATCTGCGTGTGCTTGCTGGACGAGGTCTGGCCGAGTGACGAGATAAAGGTCTGACCAGCTTGAACTTCGGTCGGTCCCCGCGGGGTTTCCATCCAGGCCGTGCCACGAAGCATGTGCGAGACGACCCAATGGTCCACGGGCAGCTGTCGAAGCAGTCGGGGCGACCGCACCGTACGCGCCGCCGGCACCGTGACCGTTGCGACCAAGAGTCCGTCGTCAAGCTTCCAGACCCGGTTCTGCGCGGGAAATCCCACCCTCGTCGGGACGTGGGACGTTACATCGAGCAACGGTAGATTCCAGGCACGCCAGCCCTGGAACTGGCCACTCACTGGCAACGGTCGTGTGTCAAACACCCCGGGGATCATAGGTTCGCACTCTGCGGGTCGCTGATTTCGTGCGTCCTGCCCGTTTCCTGCGGGTTAGCATAATGCTCTTTTGCTGGGTCAGCTCTGTCGCAGATGAATGGAATATGCCGTCGTTTGCGAAGTAGGGAGAAGGCAGCGAGTTATATGCGTTGCCACCTCAAATGACGGAGATGACTTATGATGTTTTTGCGACGTAGAGCAATGTACTGGGACGCCTGGCCAATCCTAAGGCAGAGAGAGCCGCTACACTGGGAGATGCAGCACGGAACTTGGCGGTCGCGGTGGCCCAGGGCCGGCTTCTGACTGCTGGTCATGGCCCAAATGGAGATGAAATCGACATGCAGCTGCGGATTGGCACCCTTGTGATCGCTGGCTCGGCCATTCTGATGGCCGGGTCACACCATGCCTATGCGCAGGCGTCGGCGAGATTTCAGTCGGCGTTGGGAAAGGCTGAGCTCGCCGAACTGAGCCCTCAAATGCGCGCTGAGGTGGAAGCGCGCTTGAGGCAGCCCGGTCAGACCGTCCCAGAGGTCTTGCGGACAATCCTGCTCAACAGCATCAAGCTGAAATACCCGGCCAACAGGATCGTTGCACTCGACTTTGGCCGCGGTGTCGCGATCGTCCAGCTTCCCACCAACGAGATGCGGGCGATCGAGTTCAATACCCGAACGTTAGAAATCACATCCTGACATCGACCATAGCCGATCTGCCGGCGTCCCGCATGCCGGCAGATCGGACCGAGTTTGCGGCGTCACTGTGTAACGCGTGACCTTCACCGGAGGGTATGCAATGTCCGATCTGCTCGTGATTGAGTTCTCCACCGAGGCGAAAGCCGAAGAGGTTCGTCAAACCTTGCTGAGCATGCAGAAGGAATATCTTGTCGAACTAGGCGATGCGGTGATCGCAACCAAGTGCGCGGCGGGTCAAGTCAAGCTCAACCAACTGTACCAGCCGGTGAAGGCGGGAGCCGTATCGGGCTTGTTCTGGGGTTCTCTGATCGGCCTTCTGTTCATGATGCCGCTGGTCGGCGCGGCGGTCGGCGCAGCCTCGGGCGCCCTCAGCGGCAGCTTCACGGACGTTGGCATCAACGATGAGTTTATGAAGGAGGCCGGCAAGACGCTGCAGTCTGGCAACGCGGCGCTGTTTCTGCTGATCCGCAAGATGACCACCGACAAGGTGCTAGGGGCATTGCAGAATTCAGGCGGCAAGGTGCTGCGCAGTTCATTCGATGAGACGAAAGAGGAGGCGCTGCGTAAAGCGCTCGAGGGAATTCAGGCGGCGGATAACCCCGAAGCCATTTCGGCACAACACGAGGGGTGAGGTTACAAGCGGTCATCCCACTGATGGCTCGCCCGTACCTCCCGTATGATCTGGTTGATGAACCACGCGGTCTTCTGGCCGAGGCCGAGGTGCTCACCAAGCCGGAGTCACGATAGGTCATTGCTACCGGCAGCGACCACATGGAGCGCGGTGGACCAACCTTGGAGGAACAATGTTTCTACGAACGATTGTCGCCAGCTTCAGCACCATCGCCCTGCTGGCCTTGGCACCCCCGCCGTCGGAGGCGATGCAGGCCGCGGCCGTTCCAGCCGCCAACACCAGTGGCCTCATTCTGGTGCAAGCACCGGGGCCTGGGGGGCCCCCGCCCCGCGGTCCTGGCGGGCGCCCCCCTCCGCGACCGGGTGCCGGCGGGCGCCCCGGTCCGGGACCTTGGGCTGGCGGCTGGCATCCGCCGCCGCGCCCGCGGGGTTGGGTTGCTGGTCCCCCGCCGCGAGGCGGCTGGGGCTGGGGACGCCCGGCAGGTTACTGGTGGGGTCCAGGAGCCGCGGTCGCCGCTGGCGCCGCGGTGGGCTTTCTCACGGCCGCGGCAGCCGGTGCCTTCGCTCCACCTCCGCCGGCGCCGCGGCTGTGCTGGTACTACACCAATCCAAGCCGCACGACCGGCTTCTGGGATTCTTGCCCGTAAGCGGAGTGCGCAATGAGGAGGGCCCGCCCCACAGGCGGGCCGTCTGCTTTCACAGCCGGAACATCCCGCAATGTCTGACTGCGAGGAGCATATCGATCTGAACGACCGCACACGCCCGATCGGGCTGGGGAGGAGCAAATCCGTTTGGGGCGCGGAGACTATCATTTTCGCCTATAACTTCAGAGTCTGGCTGGCGAAATCGCGGCGGGTCTCGCAAGAACCGCCGCTCGCCCCGTAAGACTGAGGCATGCGGTCTGGTTCTCGCTCTGCCGTCTCGCTGCTCTGATTGCAGTAATACGAGCGGTGCGAGCGTGCAGACATTGCATAAGTCGCCACCAGCCAGCCTATGAGACCAGCAGCGCCTGCTTGCATTGTCGGATGGAGGGTTGGTGAACACATTGCCGGGTCTGTGGCAGAATAATGAAGAATACGAGGTCGATTGGCCGTCTCTATCGGATCAGATCTGGCCGATACCTTCCTGCTTCGACCGGCAAAGAATCTCACGCGGAATGCGTACGGAAGGCGGGGTGGCCGATGTCGTTGTCGTGCTAATGTGAAACGTGTTGCCTCGCAACTCCCGACAGGAGTAACAGGACGTTGCGTAGAGGCCGAAATACCCGAGCGACCCACACGCTTCGCTCTGCCCCGATGCACGGCCACAATGCCACGATCGTCGGGTCCGCTCAAGCGAAGCGCTTGACAGGCGCGGCTGGGCATCCGCACATGGAATCGCCGGTACGGGAGACGCTCGGTGAACGAGGAGCGTTCTGAGGATTCGGTGGTTCGCACCTTCCTCGGCGTGATTGCCACGATCCTCGTCTTTGCCGCGCTGCGTGAGGCAGCTGTGGTGTTCGTGCCGGCCACCTTCGCGCTCTTCATTATCGCGATCGCGTGGCCCTTGCAGCGGCGTCTGCAGGAGCGGCTGCCCTCGCTGCTCGCGCTGCTCATCACCCTCATCGCGGTGCTGCTCATCATCGTTGCGGTAGTGGCGCTGATGTTCTGGGGTTTCAGCAGCGTGGGCCAATGGGTCATCGCCAACGCGGGGCGCTTTCAGGACATTTATCTCCGCCGCGTGGAATGGTTCGAGGGCCACGGGATTCCCGCAGCCCACATCGTTACCGAACATCTCGACATGCGTTCTGTGGCCTGGCTCGCACAGGTCGTCACGGGCCATCTGCAGTACTTCGTTAGCATGGCGACCGTGACGCTGGTCTTCACGATGCTTGGCCTGCTGGAAGTGGAAATCCTGATCCTTAAGCTGCCCCGCCTCGGGCGCAGC
>JASHVB010000472.1 GCA_030039695.1 Acetobacteraceae bacterium | reverse complement strand
TGCTGCGACACGACCTTTCGGCCGTAGCAATTGATCGCAAAAGGCACGATCGGATATGGAAACCCCCGACGGTGATAATCCAGATAAAAAATCGCATTGGTGAATGCATGCCCCAGCGGATGGTTCAGCGGTTTGTACGAGTACGCCGTATCGAACCCTTGCTCTAGCAGCCGCGTCGCGAGCATTTTCGCCGCCGTTCGATGACCGGGCAGCGTCCAGCTCTTGTCGGTCTCGCCCCACGCGTTTCCCGGCGGCGTCTTGAAGGCGAATTCCTCATATGCGCTGATGCAGTACGGCGGAATGATGTCCTCGCGGAAGTTCTCGTACTGATCGTCGCCCCAGATCAACACGAAGTCCGGCCGGAAATCATCGAGCGCCGCACGCACACGTTCCATCCAGCCGACCAGCGCGCCGCGATGACGGCGTGCCGATGTAGTGCCCTCATCATTGCCCCACTCCTCCTGCATAGCGACTGGCCACCCCTCCGGGGTGCGCAGGTGGACCGGCAAATCAGGATTCTCCAGCATGCGAACCAGGATCCCGGCCATGCGCTCATCCGGTCTGGCCAACGGCGGATAATGCGATATGCCGAGCGCAAGGATTTCAGCCATCGTTCCCTCCGTGTTACTTGGCAGAGAGGCTGGGCTTGTGGTTAGCACAACAACTTAGCACCGATCCACGGAAGTTTCACGCCCCCCAACGGCGCCGGCCAACTCGGAGCACTCAGGCGACGGGCGCGGCACCCACCAACAGCCGCAGCACCACCATCCACGGATATCGCGTGTCCAGAATCACACCGTTCGGGCCGGCCAGTTTTCCATCCGGCGTCACCGGCACATGTGTCAGCGTAACCGCATCATCCACATTTCCGCCTATCACGCTGATCTGGCCTGGGACGGACGTGTCCACCACGATCGCACAATGGCCGGGAAAATGCCCGGCGGGCAGATCGTCATAAGTCAGTGACGCCGCATTGTTACGGCCCGCGCAAATCAGATCGCCCGGTTGCGGTGCATAGGCATTCGGTCGCTCAGCCGAGATCAGCCAGCCGTGTGCCTGACCCAGCGCCATTTGCTTCGCGATATCGATGTAATGCGCATGATCCGGCGCATAGGGAAACCGCGGCCCTGCCCCAGCGATGCGCATCACATAAGACACGAACGCGGCAGACCAAGCGTAATTGGCGTCCTCATTCGCGGGGAAAACCGCGCCATTGGCATCGTGCTTGCCGGTCCATCCGGCCTGCGGCGCACCGGCATTTAACCCCAGCCACCAATATTCGCCAACGCGTTGCCACAATCCTGGTTCGCGCTCCGGCTTGTCCTGCGGTGCCGGAATCGGCCGCGTGTCTGGCGGATCATCATCCACCGGCTGACCGAACAAACGCCATTCGCGCAACGCGATTGCCACCACGGATTGGCGCGAGAACGGTTCGTATGGCACGCGCGCAAACGGCGGCACATGGGAGTCTGGTGCCGGTGCCGGCGCTGCACAGGCCGCAAGCAGCGTGACAACGATCAGAACGCACCAGCGCATCAGCGCGCACCTGCCGATTGCATGGCCTGCCAAATGTGCAGCGGCGCCGCCGGACCGTCGAAGCCGGTCACACCAAGCGGCGCCAACGCATCCAGCACGGCATTGGCGATGGCGGGGAACAAAGCCGCGGCGGCAGCCTCGCCACAGCCTTTCACGCCAAGCGGGTTGGTCGTGCAGCGCGTGCCGTTGAAGGCGAGATCGAATGGGGGAAGATCGTCGGCCCGCGGCAACGCATAGTCCAAAAATGAGCCGGCGAGCAGCTGGCCGGACAAGGCATCGTAGGCCGCATGTTCCTGCAGCCCCTGGCCCGCGCCCTGGGCGATCGCGCCATGCGCCTGGCCCAATGCGACCGTGGGATTCACAAGGACGCCATAATCGTCAACCGCCGTGTGCTTTACCAGTGCGACGCGGCCGGTGTCACCGTCGATCTCTACTTCGACAACGTGGGTACCGTTGGGAAAGGTCATGTGTTCGCGCGTCCAGGCGTAATAGGTATCGAGCGGCGTGGCGCGTTTGCGGGCATGCTCTGCGACCTCCAGCAGCGGTACCGAACGGTTGGTGCCGACGACCGAGAACAGTCCGTCGGCAAAGGCAATGTCGGCCGCCGCCGCTTCCATCATGAGTGCGGCAACCTGCGTTCCTTTGGCGACGATCGTCTCCGATGCACGCCAGATGGCAGTGCCGCCCATGTACGTGGCACGGCTGCTGCCGTGCCCGCCGCCGATCGGGGTAAGGTCCGTATCGCCCTGACGCAGCCTGACCAGCGCATTCGGCACGCCGAGGCGGTCGGCCAGGATCTGCGGAAAGGTCGTCTCGTGGCCCTGGCCGATCGTCTGGGTGCCGGTGATCAGTGATACCGTGCCGTCGGTCTCGAATCGGATATCGACGTTCTCGCTCGGCGATCCGCCGGTTCCCTTGATGTGGCAGGCGATGCCGAGGCCGCGCAGGCAGCCACGCGCCTCGCTCTCGGCGCGGCGGGCGGCAAAGTTGGCCATGTCGGCACGCGCCAGTGCAAGGTCAAACGTTTCGGCGAAATGCCCGCTGTCGACGCTGAAGCCGAGCGCGTTCTTCATCGGCATTGCCTCGGCCGGCACCATGTTGCGGCGGCGCAATTCAGCGCGGTCGAAGCCACATTGCCGGGCGGCGAGATCGATCAACCGCTCCATGATATTGACTGATTCCGCGAAGCCCGGTGCGCGCGTCACGCCGATCGGTGTGGTATTACTCAGAACCGCGCGGATGTGGAGCGCGACCGCCGGAATGTTGTAGATCGTGCCTTGCAGATGGGGATACTGGTTGGTCTGCACAGCGACGGATCCGCCGGCGGTGTAGGCGCCGACATTGACAACGCTGTTCACCCGCAGAGCGAGGAAGCAGCCCTCGGAGTCCAGTGCCAGCGACGCGGTGGCGATGTGGTCGCGCGCTTGGTGGTCTGTGACGAAGACCTCGGAACGCGATGCGATCCATTTCACCGGCCGCCCGACGCGCCGCGCCGCCCACAGCATCAGTGCGTGTTCGGCATATGTGAAATTCTTCGCCCCGAACCCGCCGCCGACATCCGGCGCGACAAACCGTACCGCCACCGGGGGCACACCCAGCACGCGTGCGGTCACGTCGCGGTTGCCGTGCAGGCTCTGGCTGGAGACATACAACGTGTAGCGCTGCGTCGCCGGATCGTAGGTGCCGATCGCCCCACGCGGTTCCATCGGATTGGTGACGATGCGGTGGTTGTCGAGCCGCGTCGTCACGGCATGCGCCGCGTGGGCGAACGCCGCATCGGCGCCCGCGGCGTTGCCCCAGTGCCAGTCTAGACAGAGATTGCCCGGAACGTCCGGCGTCAGCTGCGGCGCGCCCGCGGCCAACGCCGCATCGGCGGCGGTGACGGCCGGCAACGGCGTGTATTCCACGAGTACATGTTCTGCGGCATCCAGGGCCTGGTTGCGGCTTTCCGCAACGATCAGCGTGACCGCCTCGCCGACGTGGCGCACCCTGCCGTCCGCCAGCAACGGCTGCGGTGCGATCGCGAACGGCTCGCCGGTCTGCACATTGGCCTCGACCGTGGGGCGGATCGGCTGCAACCCATCCGCTTGCAGGTCGCCCGCGGTCAGTACCGCCAACACACCGGGCGCGGCGCGCGCGGCCTCAGTCTCGATCCTGCCGATGGTGGCGTGCGCGTGCGTCGAGCGAAGAATGACGGCGTGCGCCAGACGCTCGAACCGGAGATCGTCGAGATAAGCGCCGTGCCCTGTCACGAAACGCGCGTCCTCCCGACGTTTTGGTGCATCGCCGATCACAAACGTTGCTGGCATGTGCGTCTCCCGGTTGGCAGGGCGTGGAGTGCGCTCGGTCCGGGCGGGGCGTCAATCCGGGTCGCCACCCGCCTTATTGTGGGTTATCACCGGTTACGCTAGCCGACCCGCGCTGGCCGAAACGCATTGACCACGGTCATCCCAGCGAAAACCGGGACCGATGCATTACCGGCTCAAGTCCGGCGTGGGGTGTGGGGCGCGGCTGTCGCCTGGATGGCGATGAACGGTTTCTTGCCAGGCACAGCGCACCTCGCAATGACACGTGTGATCCTGCTATGAACCGCAGCAGACCATGCCCGATCGGGGACATCGATGAGCCAGAAACGACAGCTCCGTCTAGGCGCGTTTATGCGCCCGGTTAGCATCCATACCGCAGCCTGGCGCTATCCCGGTGCGTGGCCGGATGCGAACTTCAACTTCCCGCGCATCAGGCGTCTGGCGCAGGCGCTGGAACGCGGCAAGTTCGACGCGTTCTTCATGGCCGACCATTTGGCCGTGCTGAACATGCCGATGAATGCACTGAAGCGGAGCGCAACTGTCACCTCCTTCGAGCCGATGACGCTGCTGTCGGCACTGGCCATGGTGACGGAACACCTGGGGCTGATCGCGACCGGTTCCACCACGTTTGACGCGCCATATCATGTCGCGCGCCGGTTCGCTTCGCTGGATCATATCAGCGGCGGGCGGGCGGCCTGGAACATCGTCACCACGTCCAATCCCGATGCCGCGCTGAATTTCGGCCTGGAAGAGCATGTAGCGCACGACGAACGCTATCGTCGCGCCCGCGAATTCTACGATGTGGTGACGGGTCTGTGGGACAGTTGGGCCGAAGATGCGTTCATCCGCAACACAGAGACCGGTGAATATTTTGATCCGTCGCGCCTGCATGTGCTGAACCACAAAGGTGACTACTACTCGGTGCGCGGCCCGCTCAACATTGCGCGGCCGATCCAGGGCTGGCCGGTCATCGTCCAAGCCGGCGCATCCGAGGCCGGTCGGCAGTTCGCGGCCGAAGTCGCCGAAGTCATCTTTGCCGGTGCCGGCGATCTAGCAGGCGGTCGCGCGCTTTATGCCGACATCAAGGGGCGCATGGCAAAGCTCGGCCGCAACCCCGATCATCTGAAAATCCTGCCGGGAGCCTTCGTGGTGGTCGGCGATTCTCTGGCCGAAGCCAAGGAGAAGCGCGCGCAGCTCGACAGTCTGGTGCACTACGACAGCGCGATTGCGTCGCTGTCGATCGCGCTCGGCACTGACGCATCGAAGTTCGACCCCGACCGCCCGCTTCCAGACATCCCCGAGACCAACGCCAGCCAGAGCGGACGCGCGCGGGCCATCGCTCTCGCGCAGCGAGAGAGCCTGACTGTCCGCCAACTCGCGCAGCGCCTCGGCGGTTATGCCGGTCCTGCTCTGCTTGGAACGCCG
>JASHVB010000471.1 GCA_030039695.1 Acetobacteraceae bacterium | reverse complement strand
TGGAGGTCCATGGAGCCAGTCGCGACGATGCAGTCGAACATGCCAGACACCGGTTCGCGGAGCTCAAAGGCATAACGAGCTGGTCCCTCTATGCTGATTACGATCTCATAGAAGAGCTGCCCGGGCGCAAGCGAATATCATACTCGGTGTGGAGAAAGAGCGTCAGCTATCACTGGCGCAACGCGCGACGCTTTTAGCCGCCTTCCTCGCAACGAAACGAGCTTCAGGCACATGGACGTGGCGAGCAACTGTCTCGGCCTGAGTTTGAAAAATCTGTTGGTTGCGTCGGCGTCACCGTTGACCATTGATCCGGACAACATCGGACACATCGAGGATGGGGGAAGCGTCGTTGTCATGCTGCCGTCGCTTTTCGAGGAGCAGAGTGAGCAGCAAGAGAACGCCGTTGAGCAATACTCGAACACTGGGCCCATCGGCTCTGCTGCCATGCTGTCCTACCTGCCATCAGCAGCTGCTTATCGGACGCAGCTGTACGAATACCTGCAAACCATCCACAAGGCTTGCCGCGCTGTGGCCATTCCCTTGATCGCGGGTCTGAACGGCGTGACGGGTGCCGGGCGGACGCGGCATGCGCGCCTCGTGCAAGAAGCTGGTGCCGACGCCATTGAGCGCAAAGTCTCTTTCATTCCAGCCGCCCCCTCACTCAGCGCCGATCAGGTCGAACATCGCTCTGCAGATGTTGTGCGCGCCATTGAGTCTGCCGTCGGGCCCCCCTGTTTCGATGCAGCTCGGTCCCTATTTCACTGCCCGGCCCGTGCCAAGCGGATATTCAGCCGGGCCACAACGATCCTGGGGCATGGCTGCAGTGCATGGAGCTGATGGCATGCTTGATGAACAAGAAAAGGCTGAAGGCGCACCATTTCCGCTGGGCGCGGTGTGGATCGAGGAGGAGCAGGCTTATAATTTTGCAATCTACTCCAGACATGCGGAAGCGGTGACTCTACTCCTGTACAGCGGGCAGGATTTTGCAATGCCGCTGCGCAGTATTCCATTCGAATTTCCTCGAAACAAGACCCACCGTATTTGGCATACCCGTGTTTCGGCAGGTATGGCCGAAGGTGCATTCTACTATGGGTATCGAGTCACCGGCCCGTATGACCCCGCCCATGGACAACGATTTGATGGACAGAAAATTCTGCTTGATCCGTACGCTAAAGGCGTCTTCTTTCCACCAGGCCATGACCGCGCCGCTGCATGCCGCCCCGGTTCCAATGCCGGTCAGGCGCCGCTCGGCGTGTTGCCGCCCAGGCAGGCGCTTTTGGCGGCGACGCGTCCTGTCGGACCTCGCTATGGTCATGAACTCGTCATCTATGAGATGCACGTACGAGGCTTCACACAGCGTGAAAATTCAGGCGTAGCCAAGAACGTGCGCGGAACGTTCACAGGTGTCGTAGAGAAGATACCATACCTTCAACGTCTTGGCGTGACTGCCGTCGAACTCCTGCCGGTCCACCAGGTTGATCCACAGGAAGGCAATTTCTGGGGGTACATGACGCTCAACTTCTTCGCCCCGTGCCTCGGCTATGGACAATCAGGATCACCGACCGAAACGATCGCCGAGTTCCGCCACATGGTGGATGAACTCCATTGCGCCGGTATCGAAGTGTTCCTCGATGTCGTGTATAATCACACCGCCGAGGCCGGCATCAATGGGCCGACCTATTCCTTTCGTGGCATCGATAATTCGTCATATTATGCTCTCGATCCATATGATCAGGCAAAATATCAGGACTACAGCGCATGCGGCAACGATATGCGCACGGCACATCCGGTCGTGCGACGGCTCATCGTCGATAGCCTCCGGTATTGGACACGCGAGATGGGCGTGGACGGATTTCGCTTTGACCTTGCCTCCATCTTCGCACGCGGCGACGACGGCACACTCACTTTCAAGCACCCGCCGATCATATCAGAGATCGCGAGCGACCCGGATTTGGTTGACACCCGTCTCATAGCTGAGCCATGGCAGGGTGAACCCGGCAGCGGCTACATGATCGGGCGCGCCTTTCCCGGGAAAAGCTGGTCCCAGTGGAACGACCAATTTCGCGACACGATCAGGGGTTTTGTCCGGGGGGAGCCAAATCTGGTTCCCACTCTTATGACCCGGCTTTACGGCAGTACCGACCTATTTCCGGATACACAAATGGACGCCTTCCGGCGCTCCCAGAGCGTCAATTATGTGGACTGCCATGATGGCCTGAATCTGTGCGATTTGGTGTCATACACTCATGATGGGTACCATAGCTGGGGATGCGGCCACGAAGGGGCCGACGAGGTGCCGCCAGCTGTGGCGGCTTTGCGTCGCCAGCAGGTGAAGAATTTTTGTTGTCTGCTGATGTTGTCGAACGGGACGCCGATGTTCGTCGCGGGTGATGAGTTTATGCACACGCAGCACGGTCATTCCAATCCGTGGGATCAGGACAACGAGACCACATGGCTCGACTGGGCGCGGGCTGACGAGAACACCGACATCCTGCGCTTCTTTCAGATGATGATTGCGTTCCGCAAAGCCCATCCATCCATTGGTCGCAGCGTTGGTTGGGGATTGGACGTCACGTGGCATGGCGTGGACCCGGTTCCCGACCTCTCTCCGAACTCACGAAGCGTTGCCTTCCATCTTCGCGGTGCCAGTGTCGGTGACACCGACATCTACGTCATGGCGAACGCGTACTGGGATAATCTTGTCTTCACGATCGAGGAGGCCGGTCCGTGGGTTCGGGTGGTGGACACATCGCTCCCGAGCCCGCTCGATATCGCGGAAGCCACAGAGGCTTCTCCCTTGGGTGAGGCGCGATATGCGGTGGCCGCACGCTCGGTTGTCGTGCTGACCGCAGCGGGTCGATAACCCTCCGTCCGGTAACAGTTCATGCCGTCTCATGGGCCAGTACCATAGGCGTGGCACTCGCCACGGCTGTCGCATTGCTTCTTAACCGGGCCTGACGCACGTGCGGTCCAAGACGATCCCGGCGGCATCGTGGTTGGGGAAAAGGAGGCCCCGACACGATGAAAGCCCTGGCCACCTGGTCATCTCGGCCGTTCCCGAACGTGACCGCCGTTAACTGACGCCAGTCGGCCGCCCTTGCTCGACCAACGAGAGTGCGCATCTGACACCGCGCCTGATCGATCCAGGTGTAATCGCCTTGCGACTCCGCCGCAGCATAACACTCAGGATCCCGTCCGTTCGGGCAGGTCCGAACATGGCGGGAGGGCCGTCGCCCAGCCCGTCTCCGGCATGACTGCGGAGCCCGAGCGCTGGCGATCTCGGGCTTAGTGCGGCGCACTGGCAGATTGGAAACGCCCTTGACACCCTCAAACCACGGGCAATACTGCGCGCCGCTCAGGAGGCGCAACACAATGAGCGGGAAAGCCCAAACCAAGCCGAAGCTCGACCAAGCCAAACTTTCCAAGTTCAAGAAAGCATTCAAGCTCGGCGACCTGACGAAAAAGGCGGGCACCATCGGCGGCACGATGCCGACCCTTGTTAGCAAAAACCTCGATGGCCGCATCCGGAATGGCGATCTGCAGGAGCGTGCGCGCATCCAGGAGCTTCTGCATTTCAGCCGCAAGGAAGCGAAGGGAAGCACCGAGCAGGCGCGCGGTGACATACGTAGCATCCTCGCCAACACCCTCGGCCGCGGCATCAAGATCGAGTCCGCCGAACTGCTGCGCAATGAACTGGAAGACGTTCCGCCGGAGAAACTGGCGAAGATTGTCGCCGACCTAAACAAGGACGACGCCTTCGCGCCGGGTGTGTTGATCGAACATCTTCTGAGCAGCAAGACCAGCAAGGCCAACCCGGATCCCAGAAAGGCGTATACGGGCCTGAAGGACGTTCTGACCGCCTTCCCCGCCGACCCGTCGCGGGCGGGCAAGGTCGAGGTCAGCAAGAACAACATTACCCTTGGGCGCGACAAGGAGGGCAAGCTCAAGCTCCTCAGCCAGGCGATGACTTACGTACCGCTCAGCATCCCGATGCAGAACAAGAACCTGACGCCCGAAAAGATCGCCGAGATCAAAGACACGTTTAAGAAGACGGTGGACGTTAACTATAGTCGCGGCGGCGTCGCGCTCGACTTCATGCGCGCGATGCGGGAGCGCTCAAAGCTCGATCGCAAGACACCCGACGTCGGCAAGGCACTGGAAAACTTCAACCTCGACGGTGCCAAGATCGCCAAGAAATACGGCGGCGGCGACTGCATGACCGAGGCCGAGAACCTGGTCGCGGAGCTCAAGAAACAGGGCATCGGCGCGCAGGTCGTGGGCCTGATGGAGGACAAGCACGTTCAGCAGAGTAAGGATCAGGGCAAGCAGATCGAATTCGACAAGGCCGCGCAGATCGCGGGCGGCATGACGCACACCGACGTCGTCATTCCCTACACCGACGGGACAGGCGTGGAACGCGTCCTCATGTTCGTGCCTGGTATGGGCAAGCAGGAGGACACGGCGGAGCCGCTCATCTTCGACGAGACCGTCGAGGACTTCATGCGGATGGACGGGTTCCGGCGCGTCACCGGGCCTGGCGGCACCGACCTCGACATGAGCGGGGTCCAGAAGCGTCAGCTCGGTTTCATGACGAACATCATGATCACCGCCAACAAGCCAGAGGACGAGCAGGCCAAGAAGGAAATGTGTGGTCTCGACCTCGTGCGCGGCAAGCTCTGGCTCAACGGCAACGCGACCAAGAAGACGAAAGTTCCGAAGGGCCTAAAGGGCAAGATCGAGGGCTGGGGCGAGAACACCAAGGGGTCGATCGAAGTCGACCTGAAGCAGATGCTCAAGAACCCGAAGGAAAAGCTGAAGATTGAGGTGTGGAACGATGTGTTGGGCGACTACGAGGAACTGGAGGTGACGAAGATCGAAGCGCTCGCTGCGGGCCTGATGGCCATCGGCAAGCAGTTCGGTCAACCGCAGGACTTCGTCGACAATATCCTGACGCTCGGCACCAATCTCGATGAGTACCGTGCCAAAGTCATCGACCCCGAAATCATGGACATGCACAAATGAGCGAGCAGCAGACGGGCGTCGCTCCCGAGGCAGCGGACGACACCGTAGCGGATAAGCTGACATTGACGATCGATGGCGAGGAAATCGTCATCGACCGCGCGCAGGTCGCTGCGCTGGCTGAGCGGATCGCCGCCTCGCCCGACGGGGCCGGGGCGCTGTTCACCTTTATGGCAGGTCTGCCGGGCTCCGATCTGGCACCGGAACAGGAAATCGGCCCGAAGGGACCGGGGCCGCGGCCCGACCCGGATTCGGCACTGGAAGGGTAAGAGCGAGGGGACATGCCCCAGAATGGGACGACCGGCGCAAAGGCGCCCGAGCAGCAGAACGCCTGGATCGCACGCGTGCTCGGCGTGATCTTGGGCGGCGTGGCCCCCGCGCCAGCGGCGGACCCCGCGACGTGGCGTGTGGCCTGCGCGGGCTTCCAGGACGCGATCGACACCGTCTCCGCGCAGCTCGAGGAACTGCGACAGCAGATAGCCCAGTATGGCGACGAGCTCGAGGACGAGGAGTTGACCGAACTGGCACGGCGCGCCGATTTCGGCATCAACGGCTTCACCGAAAACACCTTGGTCAGGCTTCGTACGGCGATGACGGTGTCAAGCACAAACGATCTCGCGCGCCTGCGCGCAGCGGTGCCTAAGGTGGTCGAGAGCGCCAAGATCGTCCGCGACGCATTGGAAAAGAGCGAGCAGGTGGACGTCTGCGACGACAACCCGTTCGGTGTCACCGTGACGATCGTCGGTACGTTGGTCCCTGCTGTGTCGAACCTCATAACCGTGGGTACCCGCCTGCTCGCCGCCTGACCGCCTCGCTCGTCCTTCATGTTCACCCCTTCTTGCTCGATGGCCTGGCGCAGGTTCTGTATCAGGTGGGAACGGTCGGCGACCTGCCGCGCCGTGCTTGCCCGCCTGGGCATAGCGGCCGCACCGGTCTCGACTGACAATCTCGACAGTGGGCTGTTGCGCCAGCCACGCTTTCATCGTCCTGACGGAACGATCATGCAGTACGCCGCCGGACAAATCGCTCCCGGTTAGGCCCGGTCGTGGATCGAGCGTGCGATTGTCACACGTCCAGACCCGAACGCGGACCGGCCGGAGACTGTCCTGAGCAACTGATCCGGTTGCGATCCGAAGGGGACGTTCGACGGCGCGGCGGCAGATCCCGACAGCTAACAGTCGGATCGGGATAAAATCGAGGCTAGAAGTTCCACGGAGAGATAAGTTCGAGCCCCGTCGTGGCGAAGTCGGACAAGTTGCGCGTCGCGAGTCGGGCGCCATTGATCCGCGCAATGGCGGCTATCATTCCGTCGGGCGCGGTCATCGGCCGCCCTTGCCGAAAGGCGGCGCCCATGATGTCGCCATAGGCGAGCGCCGCCGCTTCAGTGAAGCCGAAGATCCGATCGGCAAAGCGGTGGCGCCAATCGGTCAGGCCCCGGTCCAGCCTGGCGGCTCGCTGATCCGGGTGAATTTTCTCGATGCCGTAAGCGATCTCGGCGATCGTCACCGCAGGCAGCCCCAACTCTGCGTCGTTCCGCACCAGCCAGGCGATCACCGCCGGGTCGGGGGTCTTGCGCAGCGTCTCCGAGACGACGTTGGTATCGAGGAAGATCAAAGCTCCGGCCCGGGATTGATTTGCCGGCTCTCACGGATGATGACCTCAAGGTCGAGGTCCGTGCCACACTCGCCGGACAGGCGAGCATAGAACGCGGCTGCCGGCTCGCGGCCTGCTTCGCGCACCTCGTAAGCCTCGAGTGCGCGCTCCACGACGTCCGCAACGGAGCGGCGGTCGCGACGTGCCAGGCGATGGGCAAGGTCCCGTGCCTTCGCGCTGCGCACGGAGAGCTGCGGTTCGGCCATGTTGTCGATCCAGTGTGATGGAGATCCAGTCCACCAACATAGGACGTCCGAGTGTTGATGGCAAGATGGCACGAGATGGCTGGCCACCGCCAAAGTCAGAGGCCTTCGATCCTCAGGCAGGGTTACCCAACGGCTGCAACCGGCCGACCCAGGTGGCGCTGCGGCTCGGCGCAGGCGCGGTGGGACCGCGTCGTGGCAAGGCTGCCGGCATGGGATCAGGCCCCGCTCGAGGGGGCAGCGTTTAGGCCGATCCACCCGCAGCCCGTGACGACCAACGCCGCGCCGATCACTGAGGCCATCGACGCCGACGCGCTCGTCGCTGTCGCGACGGCGAGCGTCGGTGAGGGCGGGGTCGCTGTCGGGGTGCCGGTCGCGGCGAACGCAGCCCTGGGTGCGGCTGCGCCGCACCGGTCCGGGTGTCAACCTCCGGTTCCATCAGACGCTGGGCGTAAAAGCCTATCATCTCGCGCAGGAAATTGGCATCGGGGTCTTCTCCAGCACGGAACGCAGGTCCAGGTTCTCGTCGGTCATCGTTCGGTTCTTTGGTCGGCGTTGAAGTTCGCAACCAAACCCCAGATGCGCGATGATCGCCGCCATTGCGGATAAGTGGCGCAGCGCCGCCTGACCCTTTGGGCAGGCGCGGCACCCCGCCACTTACAACCGTTCCTACACGACTTCACGTCCGAACGACGCTCTCGGCGATTTCGCGTGGCCGGGGCCATGAGTGGCCAGCCCCGCAAACGACAAGAGAGTTGGAGAAAAACACTCTAGAATACTGATAACTATATCGTAACAGTTGAATATCGGAGGCAGCCTGTCTCGAGTGCTTCCTACAGTGCTTGCCATATGGTCTGTTGCAAAGCATCCATACTAAAGGCCGCTGCGTCCGCTTCACTTAAATGTTGGCAACTTGCAGGCCACGCGCGACGGAGCCGTGAAACTCCACAATAGGCGCCGGAATTTGAGAGGTTCGAGCGACCGTCCGCCTGACGTAACGGCCAAACGAGCCGCGCTGAGAAACCTGCACTAATCAATCCGCAGCCGTGCGAACACGGCGAGCTTGATGGAATCCATCACTAGCGTGAAGGCCAGAGTTGTAGCGATCAACATGCCGATGATCCATAGAGGTAGCGGTGTCATCAGGATACCAAACGCGGCAAGACAACCCATCACTGTCACATCGCACAGCGACGCAAAAATCATGATCGGCGCCGGCCGTGAACGCCAGAGCCGGCCGCGTTCGCGTAGAACATAGACATTTCCTTGTCCGGCAAATCCGAGCATGACGAACGTCAGCGTCTGCATCTGTTCCGGACTGAGGCCAAACGAAATCCAACAGAGGCTCAGAATCGCCAACAGGTAGAGCAGACGGAATGACCCAAGCGGAACGGCGGCGATCATTAAATTGCGCACGCGCCATGTATTTGGATAAGGCGAGGGACGCGCATGGTCGGCAGCACGCGCCATGGTTACGAAATCGTTGGTCAGCATTGCCAGCGCCTGCAAGAACGGCGTCAGCACAGCATGCCCGGTCACGATCAGGCCGAAACCGAACACCAGCAACGTCACGCATTTGTTGACCAGAATCATAAGCGTGAAGGTAAGAACCCGCTGAAATGCCGACCGACCTTCGTTGATACAAGCGACAATCCCCGAAAGTCCCGGCTCGGTCAGGACGACACCGGCCGCCGCCTTGGCGACATCGGTTGCGGTTGACACCGCGATGCCCATCTGCGCCTGACGGAGAGCGGGCGCGTCGTTGGCGCCGTCACCACACATTCCGACGGTGTGGCCCTGGCGCTGAAACGCCTTCACCAACTGAAACTTTTGCTCCGGAAGCACGCCGGCATAGACAGCAAAATCATCAGGCCCAACCCTTTCTGGAATGCCGCCCGCTGGGCAGAGCGCGCCGTTAAGTCCGATGCTATGGGCCACGGTTGCCGCCGTCGTCGCCGCATCGCCAGTAACCATCACCGGCCGCACACCAAGGCCACGCAATTCGCTTAACAATTGGGCCGAGTCGGGTCGCGGAGGATCGGTGAAAGCAATCAAGCCGACGAGCTCCAACGAGGTGGCGGGACCAGCGGCCACAGCCAACGTTCGATACCCTGCACGGTCCAGTGCTTCGAGTTGGGTCGTGGCCCGTGCATTGAACGCAGCAAAGGCACCAACGGCGACCGGCGCCCCTTTGATGATCCTGATCTGGCGACCTCGACTGACGGCCGTCGCCTCGGCCAATTTGGACGTAGGATCGAACGGCCTGAAACTGGTTGCCACCTGCGGCGCGTACGTGCCGGTTTTGCTTTTGTCCGCCAGCGTGCGGATGGCCGTGTCGATCGGGTCCTGACCACTGGCAGAACTTGCCAGGGCGGCATAGGCCAGTACGTCAGTCTCACTATACCCTGTGCTGAGCGGATGAATCGCGCCGACCGCGATCTCATTCAAAGTTAGTGTCCCTGTCTTGTCCGAGCAAAGAACGTCAATGGTGGCTGCCTCATGCAGCGCCGACAGCCTGGTCAGAAGTACGCCCTTCATTGCCAGGGCTCTGGCGCCCAAGGCGGCTGCCAGAGCGAATGTTGCCGGTAAGGCGACTGGTACTGCGGAGAGCATCGCAGTGAGGACCAGAAGCGTGATTTGCTCGAGGCTGATGTTGGTAGCCAACGCGTAGGAGACGATACCGACCACGACTACGAAGTTCACGACGGTCAAATTGCGCACCACATCGAGGACCGCCTTCTGTTCGGCGCTCTCAACATGAGCCACGCTTACCAGCTCGGCGGCACGGCCGAAGTAGGTTCGGGTTCCGGTCGCCACGACTTTCGCGTCTGCCTCGCCGCGTCGAACCAGTCCACCAGCATAACTCGTCTTCCCTACCTCGGTCTCAACTGGGATCGATTCGCCTGTCAACATCGATTGGTCCACTAATAGTGAACCGCTGAGCAACATGATATCGGCCGGCACCACATCACCCAGGGAAACCTTCACAATGTCTCCGGGAACAAGATCGGCTGCCGGTAGGTCGACCCAGACACCATCCCGTTTGACCTGCGATTTCAGCGCGAGCCGCTGCTTGAGCAGCGCCAAAGCGGCACCGGCGCGGCTTTCCTGGAACACGCTGAGAATGACGTTGATGAGCAGCAGTATCGCAATCAAGGCGCCGGTGACGCGCTGGCCGATCGCGATTTGCAAGACGATCGTCGCTTCCAGCATCCATGGCACCGGAGCCCAGAAATGGCGCATGAGACGCATGACGGGATTGACATGCTGCTCGACCACGGCGTTGGGTCCGAACTCGCTCTGCAGGCGCTCAGCGTCAGCCGACGTCAAGCCGGCCAGTGCCTCTGAGGCGTCCGGCGCGGTGGCGCCAGGCCGCAGGTTCGCGATCGAGCTTATGGCGGTTTTGGTGTGCATCAGTGGCAATTCCAGCGATGATGGCGCACCGTCCAAGAGCGATCGTTCGCAAGCGCGCCGGCTGCATTCGTCGCTGCCGCACTGGTTGGTTGATCAGGCTTCGCCCCGCCGGGGACTATGGCCACCATCAACCACGCATTGGGCACCCAGACTGTATCAGGGGTCACAAGGCCGGGCAGCCTCAGAGTATCACGGGTTCCATAGCTCGTGTCGACTTTGCTATGCGGTGCGCTGGCACGCGAACGGCGAAGGTATGAATGGCCGCGCCGCGGTCAGGTCTCGCCGGAAGATATTGGACCACCGGGGCTGCGGTTTCGTTGAGGGTTTCGGGCACTGTGGCGATGCCGGCAT
>JASHVB010000470.1 GCA_030039695.1 Acetobacteraceae bacterium | reverse complement strand
CACCTGAAGGTGAAGTCATTCCGCCTCATACGTTGACTGAGCTTCGACGCGATATGGAACATCACCGCTTCCTCAGGGGGCAAATCGACCAGATTGAAAGTGCACGGAAGAAAGAACTCGAGCAGGCACCAGAGAATCGCGCAAATGCCAAGGTATTGCATCTGCAACGCGTCCTCAGCATTAGCGTGGAAACTGCGGATATGCTCGTGCACGAAGTTTTCTCACGTGAACTACGCGATCAACGAGCAGTCGCGCGCTATGCCGGCCTTACCGGCTCACCCGACGAGAGTGGTGCTCGACGCCGAGAAAAGGGCCTGTCCAAGGCAGGCAGCGCGCGGGTCCGCCGCGGCATGATTCAATTGGCGTGGCGCTTTCTTATGCACCAAAAGCAAAGCGCCCTGACGCAGTGGTTCGAGGCGCGTGCGATCTCTGGCAAGGGGCGAAAGACATTGATCGTGGCACTGGCACGCAAGCTCCTCATCGCACTCTGGCGGTTCGTCACCGGTGGCGAGGTGCCGGACGGGGTTGTCCTGCGCCCTGCGCAATGAACAGCTCGGCCAAGCAGCAATGGGAAACGAGGGTTTCGGCACTCGTCGGCATCTGCGGAATATGTTATCGACAACATATTCCGCAGATGTTGAAGATCGTCGACGACGACGTGGCGGCGCTCTGGGTCCTCGAACTGTGGGATCTCGCACCCACGCCGGCCAAGGCACGCCGGCTGCGCTCCGCGCCGGTCGAGAAATTGCTCGAGCAACACCGCATCCGCCGCATCGACCCCGACACCGTGCTTGGCATCTTGCGAGAGCCTGCCATCAAAGTTGGCAGGGGCGTGGCCGAGGCAGCCAGCGTTCACCTGCGTTCGCTGTTTACCCGGTTGCGTGTCATCAACCGCGAACTGCGGCAGGCTGAGGCCAAGCTTGATGCGCTGTCCGCGACGATCGGCGAGACCGATGCTGACTCGGGAGAGGGTCTTCAACGACAGGACGTCATGATACTCAGATCGATGCCCGGTATCGGCCGGATCAATCTCGCGACCCTGCTGTGCGAGGGCTCCGGTCCGCTGAGCCGGCGGGATTATCCGGCACTGCGAACGCTGTGTGGCGCTGCGCCGGTCACCAAACGCAGCGGCAAGTCGCACATCGTCATCATGCGCTACGCCGCACACGTCCGTTTGCGCAACGTGGTCTATCACTGGGCCCGTGTTGCCACCCAGCACGATCCAAAGTGTCGGGCCAGGTATGTGGCGCTCCGCGGTCGTGGCCACTCACACGGCCGCGCCCTCCGCGGTGTTGCGGACAGATTGCTTGCCCTGGCGTGTGTGCTTCTGCAGCGACAAACGCCGTTTGATCCGAACTTTGCCCACACCAAGTAGCCGCCGCGTCACTCGCAGCCACGAGACGGTGAACCCGATCTGTCCCTGAATCGGATCCCGAGCCATGCTTCGGTCGGCTGGCCGGGGTCAAGCCTCGCGAAGCGACCGCCGAAGGCGGCTTGGGCTTGACGCCGGTCAGCCGACCGCAAGCACAATAAACGATCGGATAACCGGGGCAACGTGCCCAATTTTTCACTGCCAAAACCCGGCGCGGGGTTTCCGCCCCGCCGTCCTTTTTGTCGTTGACTCTTGGTAGGAAGTCCAAACGGCAACATGACAGGCCTACAAGGTTTGGATCGCGATGTTACTGCGAACCTGCTCCACGATCGAAATCCCTAGGAGCCGACCAAAGAGAAATCTCGCGCCCGTTGCGAATGTCCGGAATCGACCCATCACCGCCACGGGGCGACCGTTCGACCGATGCCGTAAGCGGATGCTCACGCCGGCCAAGGACCGAAAGGCCTGGTGCGGCGTTACGGCTCGCCTCAGGTGCGCTTCAATGACACACTCGCCACCGAATTGGAGGCCTCGCCTATCGAAGCCGGAACGTGCTTTCTCTCGCAGCGCGGCTGGGAAGTCGGCGAGCACGCTGCCACTACGGCCCACCGAGAACCACCGCGAGCGACACACGGCGCGTGGGTGCGGCTGCGTCTGCGCGGGCTGAGCCTCGCAATTCAGGACAATCAATCCATCTGTGGGATTGAGGCGGAGGGAGTGTTTACGCCGATCCGTTCAACGCAGGCACGAGCCTCAGCGCCTGGAGTCCCGGGCGACCGGTGCGAGCCGATGCCGGTGAGCGACGGCGGCTATCGATCGCCGCTGATTTTGGTGAGGTGGTCATGGGCGGGGCCGAGGTGCACCCTGTGACTGGTACCTCGCCGCAGCGCGCTTCTTGCCAACAGCCCGCGTCTGGCGTCGGTTTAGCAGGCCACCATCGAGCGCTTGCGACGCTGCCTGTGCGCCCGCCGCGACGCCGTCGACACAATTGGCGGGTTCGTCCCGCGCCGCCCGAACGGCGCCAACATGGACAGATGGGCGATCACCGAGGGATTGATGCGGTGTGTGCTGCGCGGCGCGTCTCGGCGCTGGAAGAGGCATCGGCGCGGTTCGACCCTCTCGCGGTTTTCAATACCGATCAGGGATCGCAGTTCACCAGCGCGGCCTTCACCCGCACGCTGGCGGCGGCGGGGATCCGGATCGCGGTGGACAGGCGTGGTCGGTAGACGGACAATACGTTCATCGAGCGGCCGGCGTGATTGGAGGTTGCGAGTGAGCCTATTGAAGAACGCGTGCCTGAGTGTCAGTTCCGGATGTCCGCCGTTGCGCGATGGCCTGCTGCGGATTCTCGGGCCGTCGGCGGCGTTGTATTCCGATCAGGCGCGTTGGGAGCGCGAATACGCCAGCGGTGGATGGGACTGGTTGAAGGGCGACGACGAGCGGGTGCACAATTATATCATCGCCGCGTACCACACGCGCTTCGGTTCGGACGCGGCGATTCTCGATGTCGGCTGCGGTGAGGGCGTGCTGCACGCTCTGCTCGCCCGCGCCGGGTATCGGCAATATGTCGGCGTCGACATATCCCCAACGGCGATCGAACGGATGGCGTCCCGTAACGACAACCGAACCCGCTTCATGGTGGCTGACGCAGAAACGCTTGCGTTGCAGGACCAGTTCGACCTCGTTGTCCTCAACGAGGTGCTGTACTTATTCCGCGACCCGATGGCGGTGCTGACCCGGTTGCGCGCGATGGTCCCCGCCGGGGCGTTTATCATCTCGATGGCGGACTTCGGGTTTCGGGCAACGTTGCGAATTCAGAAGATCTGGCAGGATATCGAGACTACCATGCCGATGCTGGACGGTATGTCCCTGCGCTACGCCAACGGCCTTCATCGGACGATTCGGATATTCGGTGTGTCCGGTGCAACCTCTGCGATGCGGTGAGATCGGGCGCGGGCGCCTCGTGTGTGACCGGCGATGTGACCAGATCAGTGACCTGTTGTCGGGCATCGGGACGTGGAAGAAGCATTGCTCGGCTTCGGCGACGCCCGTGCGGTGACCCCGGTCGGGTATCGCCCCCACCATCACGATCTCGCCGGCTGCAAATCGGCGGATCGGGTCGTTGCCCGTAGGGACTTGCGCTTTGACAATATGCAGTCAGACGCGTGCGGACGGACCAAGCGTAGTATACCGATCGGTAAGCAGTCCGGCAGAAAGCCACCCGGACGGCCCGGCAGTTCCCGACCCAACCCGGTCGGAATGTGCGCCGTCTACGCTTCCGTAACGCCGCCATTCGAAGAAGCGACGTCATCTTTGCCAGAAGATCGTATGTCGCCACACTCGCCCAGGGAGTTGCTGTTATGCCGATGGCCTTATGCTGGTGTCGCGGTGACCGCCCCAGGCGGCAAGCGCTCCGGCCGCCTGAGCCGCCTGGTCGTCAGAAAGAGCGGGATTCCACCGTGCTGCGATAAACCGATGGCCTGTAACGTGGTTGGACGAATCAGATGCCAGCCACACCATGGGCGCGGCCATAATGTCGGGTGGAAGCAAGCCCTTCCTTGTGCCAGCAGGATCAGCCATGCGTGTCGCAACCGCTCCACCTGGCAGCAGCACATTCGCCGTTACGCCAGTGTCGCGCAGCGATGCCGCTAAGCCCGCGACAAATACCTCCGCCGACGCCTTGGTCATCCCATATGCGGCGTAACCGGGACCCAGCATTGTGTCCAAACTGGTGCTGATGACGACAATTCTTCCCCAACCACGTTGAATCATGAAAGGTGCAACGAGTTGGGTGAGCCTGATTGGAGCGAAGGTATTGATCTCGAACATCCGTCGGATTCGGCTGAGCGCGAGATCGAGGGGCTGGTGCGAGAGTGGGTTGGGACGCCAGCATCGTTGACGAGGATGTCAACGCGCCCGAACAGCCTCTCTGCCGCGTCGACGACCCCGGAGAGGCGGTGTTCATCACCAAGATTTGCCGTTGCGGCAGCGGCGCGTTCACCCGCATGGTTCGCGCGCTGCGTGTCCTGGAGCGAGGCTTGATCGGTTGAAGTCAAAAAGACGCGATGGCCTGCACGCAGCAGGACAAGCGCCATAACGCGCCCAAGCCCGCGCCCAGCTCCAGTAACGAGAGCTACATGTTCAACCATTCTTGCTCGCTCGCGCGCACTACGACATCAGGGGACAGCGTACGCGGGATGACCCGCGGGCTCAAGCTGATGCCAGCTGATGCAGGTCGAAGGCTGCTGTTGACATGAATCTTAACGTCCGATCAGCCGAGTGTTTTTGCAGAACTCACGAAAGGCGATGGCGTTTTGCGAAGCCTCTCGAATGTCGTCTCTCAAAGCGCCCCGGCCCGGAAGCGGACAGGCAGAGATCCACCGTGAGCCGCCAGTGTGGTCTCGACCCTACCCGGTCACAAGGCGCCATGTCGCCATATCCCCAAAGCGGTCATTCGCAGTCTGCGTTCGTCGGTGTCAGGCTGCGACGACCTCCACCTTCCTTCGGGCCGCCGCGGCAAGCAGCGCCTGATCGCAGGAAGCCAACGACATACGCCTGCGAATAGCGAGCTCGAGGTAAGCGGCGTCGTAGAGGCTCAGGTTTTCCTTCTGAGCCAGCGTCCGTGTCGATCCCCAGGCGTGATCGTCGGTTTCTTCGTCGCGCTTGATTGCAAGGCGAGCGAGCCTTGCCAGTGACCGATCGACAAATGCTTCATTGCAGCGCCGCCGCCGCACCGCGTTGCGCAGGACGTTGGCGACCTCCAACCGCCAGAGGGAAGGGACGATCGCTCCTTCCGCAACAACGCGGCGCATCACGGTGTGCGCGGCCTCGGTTCGCTCATCGTCGAACAGCCACGAGATGGTCATCGACGCATCGAGGACGAGCGTCACCCTCGGCGCCCGTCTTCCAGCAGCACCCGAATCGAAACGCCGCCGAGGGAGTGGCGTCGGCTCTCGGCAATGATTTCCTCCGCGGCGGCCTCGGCATCTTGGCGTGATCGGATACGCGCCTCCTGGCGGCGAACAACGATGTCGCCGGCCTGCGTCTCAACCTCGACCTTCTCGCCATCTGTAAGGCCAGCCGCGCGCGCGACCTCCATTGGAATACGGATCGCGAGGTTCTTGCCCCATTTCCCGACCACCGAATGTGACATCGCTAGCACTCCTTCCTGGGATAGTCTGGCATATCCCGGGGATCGCCTCAACCGCGGCAATAGGAGCGGGCGATCAAGCTCGGTTACCGAATCCGACCCAAAACGGGCGCTCGAACATGAGTGGGCCATCTCCGAAAGGCGCCCCTCGGACTGCCTTGCAGCACCACGCTCCTGAAGCCGATCCGGTTTGATGGTGCTGGAACGCGGCCGGCCGTCGCCGGCCGGCTGGGTTTCGGTGCGGCGCGATGCACGGGCTAACCCAGACAAGGACCAGGCGATCTGCGGTGCGCAACCGGAGTCTGGCGGGCGCAGTGCGCGTCGCGACGAGGAGCTGCTGGCGGAGAAGTGCTATTTCACGTTCGCCACTAATAAGATCCTGCGCCAGACGTCTGAGGAGCAGTACGCACAAATTGCGGCACGCCGTGCGGCCTGGCTGATTGATTTCTCGAGCGTCTGCTGTTTCCGGATCGCGTGACTGGCGGGTTGTGCCGTTGGTGCGGCTGTTTGGTCGCGTGGTTCGCAGATCGCTTGCCGGCGACCGCCCGAACGGAGCATGCCCGGAAGGGCGCTTTCGTAGCGCCTGGGTCCCGGCTCAGTATTTGCTAAAAGTCTAAACACGACACAAGGACAGAAAACGCAAAAATAGGACAAAAAACGAAGAAAGCGCCACTTCGCGGCGTCGCGTTCCTGGACTGCCACTAAGCTCTCCACGATATTCGGGCACGACACGATCCGGCCTGGCGCAGCGGTTTCCATCTTCAAAAGGTCGCGGATCGGTGGTGGAGCATTATCCGGTACGGCGAGCCATCGCATTTCGTAGATGCTGGCGCGACATGCCGGCCAGCAGGACACGATTAGAAATTTCCCCAGCGCGGCCGTCCTAGGTAGGAAGAGTGCATTCGGGAGCCGTGCGACGCGCCGGCATTGGCTCCGTCAGCGGGCGGGCGGAGGTTGGCGGGTTGCGAGCAGGGCAGTGGACGGCGCTGGTTGCGGTCGGGTTCGCCGTGTTTACCGACTATCTCATCTATGGCGCGATCGTTCCGTTAACCCCCTACTCACCCGCCGCCGGAGGACCGGCCAGCCACCTCTCGATTCTGTACTTCGCGTACTCCGTTGGCGTGCTGCTCAGCACGCCGCCCTTTGGGATTATCGGCGACCGGTTCGGCTACCGCACGGTCATGTGGCTCGCGGCGGGGCTCAACGCGCCCGGCATCCTGCTGCTTTGGCACAGTCACGGGTTTACGCTCACCTTGATCGGCCGGCTGTTTCAGGGGGCAGCTTCGGCAGGGACCTGGACCGCCGGCCTCGCTCTCGTCGCGTCCCGCTGTCCGGAGCAGCGGGTACGGATGATCGGCTTCACGCTGATGGCCAGCACCGGCGGCTCGGTGCTTGGGCCGGTGATGTCCGGGGTGCTTTATCAGTACGGGGGGTATGCGCTGCCCTTTGCGGTCCTGTGCGGGTTTGCGGTGGTCGATGCCAGCCTACGTTTCTTGCTGCTGCCTCCCGACAAGGCGCATGAGGGCAGTCGGCTGGGCCTCACCGGGCTGCTCGCGGACCGCTCGGTGGCCGCGCCGGCGCTCACGGTGGCGATCGCCGCCGGGGCATGGGGCCTCGTCGAGCCGGTTCTCCCGCGCCATCTCGAACTCACGCTCGCGGCCGGTGCAGCCGAGGTCGGCCTGTTGTTCACGCTCTCAACGATCATGTACGGATTTGTCACCCCTTTGGTCAGCTTCGCGACCGAGCGATTTGGCGTGACGCGCACAGTCGTTGCCGGGATTTTGGTGATGGCGGCGTCGCTCCCGTTGCTCGGTCTGACGCCCAACCTGATTCTGACCGGCGTCGTGCTTTGCGTGGTGAATGGGGCCTTTGCGTTCTTGCTTAATCCGACATCGGCGGAGCTTGGCGATGCGGTCGAGCGGCGCGGCCTTGCTTGTTATGGGGCGGTCTACGCGATCTACAACATCGCCTACGCCGTGGGGATGATGAGCGCCTCGGCACTGTCTGCTTCTTTGGCAGACCGGTTCGGCGTAAGTCAGATTCTCTTATGTGTCAGCGCGATCTTGCTCGTGTGCATTCCACTGATCGTGAGGGCAGACATTCACGCACAAACGGTGAGCGCGGCGGCGCAGGAAACCCCTGGAGAACCATCATGAGCCTGCAAGCGTCCGAAACTTATGAGAGCCTCTTGGCGGCCGTCCAGCGTGGCGAGTCGCTACCGGTCGCATGGTACACCGATCCCGCGATCACCGAGCTTGAGATGGCGAAGATATTTCGCCGGACCTGGCAATATATTGGATCATTGCGGGAACTGCGGAACATTGGGGACTATATAACCGGAGTCTCTGGCAACGTGCCGGTTGCGGTGGTGCGCAATGCGAACGGGCTTGCCGCGTTCGTCAATGTCTGCCGCCACCGGAGGCATCAGGTGCTGAAGGGCCGCAGCAACGTCAGGATGATCCAGTGCGCCTATCACGCCTGGGTCTATGATCTGAACGGGCATCTCAAGGGTGCACCGCGTTCAGAAGGCGATCCCGAGTTCCGTGTCGAAGATTATCCGCTGCTGCCAATTCAGGTCGAGGCAGTCGGCCCGTTCGTTTTCGTCAATCTCGATCCGGGGACCAAGCCCGCGAGTGCCTACTATGGTCGCGTGCTCGATCTTATTCGCGAGAGCGGAATCGATCTCGGTTCCCTGGAACTCTACAGCCGGGACGAGTGGGAGTCCTCTGCGAACTGGAAGACTATGCTCGAAAACTACCTCGAGTGCTATCATTGTGCGGTCGCGCATCCTGGATTCAGCGCCGCGATTGACGTCAAGCCGGAAAATTACGTGCTTACATATGAGGACTGGTTCTCGAGCCAGATCGGTCACGTTCGGGACTCGGCTCTGGAGGGCAAGAGCCAGATCAAGATTTACGATGCGCGCGGCAAAATTGGTCAGGCTCAGTATCATTTGTTATGGCCGAACGTTACGATCAGTATCAACCCAGGCTTCCCCAACCTCTCGGTGGATGTGTGGCTGCCGAACGGGCCGAACGGAGCTAAAGGATTTTCGGAGCAGTATTTCGCCCCCGGCGTAACCAGGGAATTTGCCGAAGAGCTGATCTCGTTTAATCGCCAGGTCGGTCTGGAGGATGATGAGCTGACCGACTCGGTGCAGATCGGGCTCCGCTCAGGCTTGCCCGAGAAGGCGCGGTTCCTCCCCAGTGCCGAGCACCTGGCGATCCATTTCCAGAGCCTGGTGGTGCGCGCTCTTGCGGCAGATGCCGAGCAGGCGTCCGCGCCAGCGGAGGACGGCAATACGTATCACCCCTACGAGGTGATCAAGGTGGAGCGGGAGAGCGAGGTCATCTCCTCATTCTACCTGCGCCGCATGGACAACGAGACGTTAGCACCGGCCCTACCGGGGCAATTCTTGCCGATCCGGATAATGATTCCCGGCGAGAAACGGCCGATGCTGCGAACCTACACGATCTCCGACGTGACGGACGGCAGTCATTACCGGCTTTCCATAAAGCGCGAAGGCAGAGACGCCTCGGTTTCGACGTTCCTGCACGACCACGCCGGGCCGGGGTTCCGGCTGGAGGCGATGGCACCCCGTGGCAAGTTCGTGCTCGATGAAACCAGCAAGCGGTCGGTGGCGCTCGTCTCGGGTGGGGTCGGCGTGACGCCGATGATCGCTATGCTGAACCATCTTGTCATCCAACCGGGAGGGTTGCAGCGTAAGGTCCATTTCGTTCACGGGGCGCGTAGCGGACGCGAACATGCATTTGGTCCCCACGTCCGCGCACTTGCGGCTGAGCATCCACACCTCGCGGTACATGTCTGCTACAGTGCTCCAGAGGCGTCGGATCAGCTGGGCGAAACGCATGACAGCGTCGGGCGGGTTTGCCCGGACCTGTTGAAGCAGCTTTTGCCACTTGCGGATTGCGATTTCTATCTGTGCGGGCCGACCCCGTTCATGCAGTCGCTCTATGACGGGCTGATTGCGGCGGACGTACCTCGGGAGCGCATCCACTTGGAATCGTTCGGCGGTGCACTGAGGTTGAAGCCAGAAATCCACGCGGTGCGGAAGCGCATACCCCCAGTCTCGGTTTACTTCGCCAAATCGGGCATCAAGGCCGAATGGACGCCCGAGCATGGTACGCTCTTGGAATTCGCCGAGGGCTTGGGGATTGCTCCGGCGTTTGGCTGTCGTTCCGGCGTCTGCGGAACCTGCGTGACGATGATGAAACAGGGCGACGTCGAGTATCTGGACGAGCCGGTAGCTGCCTTGGAGGAGGGGCAGGCGCTGCTCTGCTGCTCGGCTCCGGCGGCGTCGGCGAAGGAAACCGGTCTTATCTTCGAGTTGTAAAGAGGACGCCGATGCCGCTCGAGCGAATCAAGGAACTGGGGCGCGGGCATTTTCAGACACAGGCAGCGGCGCTGCGGCTTGACGTGAGGATGGTCATCGACGGGGC
>JASHVB010000050.1 GCA_030039695.1 Acetobacteraceae bacterium | reverse complement strand
CGAACCAAGAATGGCCGGCCACTTCTCCGCACACTGGCACTCCAACCAGCGCGCTACATCTGCAGTCGATTCTCTCTCGTCCATACGTATGTGTGTTATATTCCCCCCGTATTCGTCAACCACAAAACCGCCTGCTGGAGAACTCAAAGGTGCCCGATTTTGCATGCAAACTTGGCTTTCGCGACAGAAACTAGACTAGCGTCGGCCGTTGACCCATCCAGTCTTACCAACCGGTACCCCACGGACCCCAGTCGAACGAATTCATCTGAGCCGTCATCTCCTGCTCATTCGTGATTTGCTGCACGAAGGCGTTCGCGCGATAGCGGTCGTAGGCTGCTTGATTCCCCACGTAGAGGCAACCGCAGAGGGTGGGATCGGCATAGACGAACATCACAGCATTATTGTGCATCTGCTGGATGAACTTATGCGGTGGCATCTTGGCCAGCTCCTCCTCGCGTTGCGGCGTGTTCGCCGGCACGACGGTGAAGCCGGCAGCCGCCATCATGTCCTCCTTGTTTTGCACCTGAGCGCACGCCGATGCTGCCGTACAGATCGTCAACGCTACCAGAGCTGATCTGAACCGAGGCATAGTCTCTCCCCTTTGGTTTGGATGCCACTGCTTGGACCGACGACGAACGTCGGGTGGGTACTGGCTCGCCAACGCCCAGCCCGTGTTGCCACTGGGAACGCGCCGCTCGAACCTAAATCAATCACCGTAGCGCGTGTTTTGAGCGCGGTGACAAAAGGGCATCGAGCTGCGCGAATCCGCCACATGGCTCTCCACGTCCCCTATCTCCGTCAACTCGCCGACAACCGCCAACGCCTCAGGCTCGCTCTGGCTATAGGTAGCTCCTCCTATAGTTGCGGTTGTCCGCCCCTAACTATCCCGGCAGCAGTTGCCGGGACTATGCAAAACCGGAAATTTCACGACCAAAGTGTGCAGCCGGGAGTGGAAAAATCCTGACCTCCATGGTGTCGCATCCGGAAAATCAGCCCATTCAGTGCGATGAGGGCGGTCATGGAGTGGGTGGTCAAGCTCGAAGCCAAGAGCGGCTGGGGAGAGGCAGAGGCGATTGAGGTTGGCAGGCTCGAGTGCCGGGTCGACGAGCTCACCGAAGAGGAAGTGGGCTCGGCGTTATTGGAAGGGAAGGAGCTTCTCGGTGAACTCGGGCGCCTGATCGTTCAGGACCCGATCCAGCGCGTACCAGACGTTTGATGTGGACGATTCATCCCTGTCCGGCGCGGTACACATGCGCGGCAAACGAAGGTTCGGCGTCCAAGAGATCATGAGAACAACCCGGTCAGTCTCGCTGATCATCCAGCGTGCAAGTCGGCAAGCCTATCGTAACGCGTCATCACCCGACGACCTTGCTTGATTTGGTTGAAGCAACGCTCGACCCGGTGATCCTCATGTCATGGGGCGCCTAATGCGCGTGAAACGCTGCGGCGGGTTCTCGCTTTTCCGCGCAGACCTCCACGATCCTTCCATCCGCGGCGTTTGTTCAGCTCTTCATCTCGGGATCCCTTGCGTCGCGTCGACGAGCGCCCGAACGGGTATTTGGATCAGGCCTCGCGCAGGCAAGTCGAGATTGACGATCAGCATGATGACCGCAGCCAGCATGAGAGCCATGATCAGCATCGCCATTCGTTGCGCGAAATCCGCCACACCAGCGTGATAACCAGCAAAGCCCATCGCGACCATTGCAACTCCGATCAGCACGGCCATAACCGGGCTCGACACATGATAGCGAAGAGCTGATAGGCGCGTTTCATGGATCTCGTTTAGCTCATTAAGCGAAGCAACAAATTGGTAAACGGGCAGAGATTGTGGTGAAGTCGCGGTCACCGCCGAGGCCTCCTGCCAGAGTTTACGTTGAAGGTCCAACGATCGCTCGATGTCTCTCTCGAATTTTGTTGGATTGTAGGGAATACCGAGCCCCGCTCGCACCACTGCGTAGTCGCGGAGCAGAGGCAGGATCCGCCGTTGCGCTGACTCGGGCAGCATTAGAGCAAAATTGGCCGTACTTCCGATCGCGTTAGCTTCGTCAACTACCATGGACCGGCGCGCATCATAGCGAGACAGTGCGAGAGAAAAGCTAAATGCCAACAGGAGCGCAAGCAGCCCGAGGGCCGCGCCTGTGAGGGTACTGACATCCGGCCCTTTGCCTGAGAGCAGGCGCCTTCGCTCCCCGATCCAGCTACCTAGCTCAGTCGCACCCACAATCAAGAGAATTACCACAAGGTAAGTGATGGCAATATTGGATTCGTACAAGGGATCCAACATACCGTTAACCTCCTTCCATGAAAGCAGCTCGCCATTAGGGCAGTTCGCCTTGAAGCGCAGTTCGATTAGGTCGAAACCTGGCTGGCTGTAGAGCACCTGCTAGGGAGGCAATCGCTGCCCCAACCACTCGTAGTCCGACAGGGTGGACGACCCCCGCTTGCCAGTTCGAGGTAGACCCGTGCAAAACGACGCATTACTACTAGGTGCTATCGCAGAATCGGAAATTGCCTGGCTTAAGGTCATAACCCTGGCAAGGTCACCCGCCGCTCCTCGAGCGGGATACTCCCGCACAGTGTCGTCTCGCGCACGTTCCGCGAGTGAGGGCACGTGGCACTCGAGCGTGGTGATGTCCTGGCATCCTTGGATTTGACGGCTTGCCCAGTGAGGCGACGCAACGAATTATGGCAAGATTGGCAATGAGCCGGTCGGGGTTGGGAATGAACCCTCACGTCTCCTTGCTCGGCCGAAACTCGGAGTGTGGCCGAGGGGGATTCACCGAATAGGCGTCGGCAGGCGACCGAGTTCCCAGAATTCGTAGTCGTTGGCGATCGTGGTCAGGGTCTGTTCTGCCGAATCGGCCAAGCTAGGGGTACACCATACCAGCCTCGTCCGCCGAAGTCAGAGATGTCGGTGCAGACTCGTGCCGAGATACTCGTGACGGTGGTTGCGCAATGTTCTTTTTTGCACGCCGATCTTGGCACATATCTCCGTAGGATATAGCGGTTGATCTGCGGCCTCTGCGAGGATCCGCTCGAACCTTCGCATAACCGGCACGCGCAGGTAAGGGCACGATTTGACCTCGTGGGCTTCCGCGACGATTGCGTAGATATCATGCAAGACGACATCGCGCCCTCTCACGGATGTGCATCGTGCGTTGTCGCCGGATGCTCGCCACATTCTGGAGTCGATCGAAGTCGTCATCCAGTACCGGCTGGCGATCCGCGGTTCCGCCTCATCGCTATGATTCGACCAGGCTCTGACTGCACCCGAGCGTGAGGTGCCAGCCGGACGCGATCCGCGCGATGGCCGAAAGCCGCTCCCCGTCTGAGACTCTGCGTGGCAATCAGACGGCCTCGCGACGACAAGCCTTCGACCAGGCGGGGTTGCCTTCGGTGCAATCGCCCAGCACCGACGTCTGACCTTCAACAACGTTGCATCTGATATTCTTATTAATCATGTCATAAATCCTAGCCGGATGTTCGAACAATCGGCAGCGTCGCCGGCTTTGCGGCGGGCAGAACATTCTGATTTCCTGCGATTTGCCCGTCTCGTCATGTTCGGCAACGCGACAGATGCGGTCCAGGCCGACAACGCAAGCGGCATGCGACGCAACGGCCGGACCGAACTGCAGATCCTGCTCGACTTCCTCCGGCCCGGGGCCAGGCTCGTGGTAACGCGGGCCGATCGCCTGACGCGCAGCATTCGGGACCCGCATGACCTCATGCACGAACCCGGGGAGCTGCGTCATGCGTCGCTCGGCTAATCGATGTCGGCCGCAGCATGATATACTTCCAGCCCATCGTGAGCATCCTGCTGCTTGTCGCGTCGCTGCAATTGATCAGATGACAGAATCAGAGAGAACAAGTGCCTGCGATTGACGTATGCGGGACAAAAATGCTGCTACTTCGAGAATTTGCTTGCCTCTGGTGCCTCAAATGTGAGACGGCGGGTCCGAACATTGCCGCAAGGTCGGACACACGTCGGACGATGTTGCTGAGGACCACCCGGCCTGGGACAAGGTGTGCCGCCGCGAGGCGCCAATCGGCCAACGTCTCCACCGTTATCCTTCTCGTCGCGGGCTCGGGTGAAATCTTCTGGCGCTCGGCGCCCGAAATCTGTCCGAGCGACTCCTGACGAGGGCAAACATGATCGAAATCATCCTCGGCGCATCCCGGCAGGGCAGACACAGACCGGAGGCCGCATGAATGAGATGGTATTGGTGGCTTGCGGCGTTCGTCGCTGGCTTTGTTATTGACGGCGGCATTATCGGCGCATCTAACTTCTATAGTGGGAATGTGGTGGCGCAGACATCCCGCCTGATCGCTGGTGGCTTGGTTTCCGGACTCATCATATCGCTGTTATTGCGAATTTGCGTTTCCTTCGTGCGGGGGTTCCGAAGATGAGCGAAACGGTGACCCCTGAGTTCCTCGTCGGGCAGCAGACACACACCCGCGAGGAGATCGCCGGCACCGACGCTGACCATGCTGCCCTGCGGACAATCGTGTCCAACCCATCGACGCCGCCCTAACTGGGCTGGTGGATGGGTACAGGCACTACTCGGGCGAATTTGCACATGAGCGACCGCGGCAACACTCCTGACAACCCGTGGAAACAGGCGGCTCGCCGGATCGGTGCCGGCGTGAATGCGGAGCCCGCGCAACAGGTCGCCGACAAAATCGCTGAGGTTGTTGCGCGCGCCCGCGAAGCTTGCATCGATGACCAGATGATCCTGGCGCAGTTGCAGCACACCGCCGATGTGCTCCGTGAGCGACTCATATGAACTGCAACCGCTACGACACTGACGGTCTGGAATGATCTGAGCAGCAAGCGGAACTGCAGTGCCGTTCGCCGCTAGCGCGGCGTGTCACGCCGCCGCCGAGGCCTTACAATGCGGCCGCTGACGTTTCGGAATGCGGCCCTCGGCCGCGGATCGGCGCAAAGAGCTCGCGAGGCGACATTCTCATGAGCAGTATGCGCAACGTCCTGGCGGCCGTGGTGGCGATGTCGCTGACTATAGCCACTGGGCCAATGGTCGGGCTGCTTTTGGCCCGCGACACGGCAATTGGCATATGCCGAGACGTCAGACGGTCCTTCCGACCGGCCGCGCAGCATCGGTGCCAGAAACGCACCGACCCAACCACTCGGATCGGGCGTCCCTGGAAGCAGGCGCCCATCGATTGTGCCGAAATCGCATAGCCGCCCGGAATGAGGCCTTTAGGGTCTGCATGCGGACAAATCATTGGACAGTCGTGTTGCAGGGCGGGGGCGAGTGTGATGAGCGAACGGCACAGAGCCTGGTTGGCGGTCATGACTTTGGGCCGAAGTACTATATGGGTCGCGGCGGCGGTGGTGGGCGCCGTCGGATTTTCAGGGGCCGCCACTGCTCAGGTAGCCACCACGCCGGTGGAGCCGGGGTCTGCGCCAGGCTGGACGTTCGCCGTCACGCCCTATGTTTGGCTGCCGACGCTCTCGTCTACGGTCAGCCTGAGCGGCCCGCGCGGCGGCACCGTGACGACAGACCTCAGCGCCGGTGTTGGCGACTACCTCTCGAAGCTCAATTTTGGGCTTGTGGGGGGTGCCGAGGCTCGGTATGGGCCGGTAACCATCATGACCGATCTGATCTATGTCAATGCCAGCCTGACCACAAGCAACACGCGCCTCTCAACTTTCAATCCAGGCTCCGGTCCAATCAATATTCCGCTCGAACAGCAGGTCAGTACCGGCGCGCGGTTAGCAACAACGATCTGGTCGCTCGCCGGGGGCTATACACTGGCGGGAGGCGAATGGGGCAACATCGATGCCGTGGTCGGCATGCGCATGCTTGTCGTGGGCGACACAACCGATTACGCGCTCACCAGCGACATTCTGCTTCCTGACAGGACGATTGGCCTATCGCGCATTGGTAGCTTCAGCATCAGCAGGACCCTCGTCGAGGGCGTCGGCGGTGTGAAGGGGCGCATCAACATTCCCAACAGCCAGTTCTATATCCCATTCTATGCTGATGCCGGCGGCGGAAGCGCGCCGGTAACCTGGCAGCTCTACGCCGGTATCGGCTATCATGCTGCAACCTGGGCCGACGTTTCGGTCGGTTATCGCTATCTCAAGTTTGCAGGGAATACAGGTTTGGGGGTGCAAGATCTGTCGTTGGGCGGCGTACTCCTCGCCGCCAATTTCAGGTTCTAGTCGTATGCTATCGCCGATGCCGTGGTCCTGGAGTGTGTGGGGTCAAACAGTGGTGCCGCGTGCAGGCAACAAATACGGTATTATGTGACGGAAAGGCCGAGTCTTCCTTGTCGCCATTCTGCGGCTGCCTGGGTGTACTCGCTTGCCCGGGCGTGTTCGGCGCGGGCTCCCTGCCTCCGTCTGCGTGGAACAGACCGTTTGGGCCTCCCACCATGAAGTACAATGTTACCGTGGAGACGCGTGACGTGAAACCGGCCGGGAAATGCAAAAGCAGCGTCAGATTCCGGTAGCTGTTGCACCATCAAGGGCGCGGCAGGGGGCGTAGCTATTGGCCGTACGCCGCCCCGCGTTGTGAACAAATGCGACCATCAGCAAGCCTCGTGGATCCAATCCGAGGGCACCCCTCGATCACCGCGATGGACAAGATTTCAGCCATGCCAGCGCGCATGCGCTGGACTTTAAGCGGTGTAATGCCAAAACGCCCATCCCGCAGCAGCGGCGGCACTAAAGGCCGTCACATGATCTTCATTTAGAAGACACCAGTAGCAATCAGCGGGCACTGGACGGCGATGAGCAATGTGCTGGCTCAAGCGGTGTCCGGAGTGGTCAGAACAACGCCGGGATATGCCGAGGCGGCGCTCGCCACCGCTTCGCTGTCGGCGTCGCGCTTCTGCGGCGACGCTACGAACTTCACCCCGGCAGCACCTATTTTTCCGGAACTGCATAGTCAGTCCCCGCAGTGCCAGCGTAAAGGAGCAAGTGGGTGGACAACGCAATGGAGGACAAGATGCGACTTCCAAAAGCAACCACACTTATCGTAACTGGCACAATGGCGACTCTTGCCTATTATACCCCGGCGAGCGCTCAAACGGGCTACATGCCTCGCTTTTCGGGAATGACGGGGTCCAACGTAGCTAATTGTCCGAACATCGCTTGGCGGATCGGCGGGGACCCTTCCGGCGCCTTGCATGGAATTATGTGATACTCCGATATGAGCGGACTTAGCGAAGTCAATGGGTCTATGAATGGGAAAGACATTAAATTCACTTTGAAATCAATCATGGGCAACGGCCCAGTTGGAACCGTGACTGGCGTAGAGGAGCAAGGTGCCACACTAACCGGCGAAGGTTGTGCGAACGCCAGTTTCAAGCCAATAGTCATCGACAGCTACGGCGGCGGGGGGCTAGGCGCCGGCTCGACGGTTGAAGGCGGTGCGGCCGAAAATACCGCCTCCCATCGTCGAGGCACTGTCACGCAACCGGTGTGGGCGACTGTGGCGGAAGACGACGAGGCTGGCGGTATAACGCTGCCGTGCCGGCCTCGCACCGACTTCCATGGGCTCGCCCGGTGCGGTCGGTCGCCGCGCGGTACATCTATGCGTGCGCTTGATCACGTCGCAACTGCGATAGAGCGCTTCGCCAAAGGGCTGTGTGATTACACGGCTTGGGTTTGATAGGTTCTCCGTATTGAAACCAGGATCAGTGAGGAAAGCACAACTTCGTGGCTCAATCTACCTATAGGACTCGCAGCATTGAATCGCCGGGGTGAACTGGACTAAACTTGGCAACGCGGTCGAGCGTGCAATACAGTCCCATGCCTGCCGCAGCCGTGTGCGTCGCCCTCACGGAGATCCGAAACTAGGCTCCAAGAAAGCGCCGGGCCGGAACCGAACCTGGAATAGTCGGTCTGCTCTTCGCGCTTGGGGCAGATGGGATAGGTGCAGAACGACACGCGGGCATACCCAGGCCAATCGTGCCTCGCGCAAACCCGAACAAAACCATTTTGCCAGTGATCATCATCGTCATCGCGGCACCCGGCGGGTGCAACGTGAGCTAACGCGCTAGCGCCAGCAAGTCCTCCCGCTTTGCTGTCCAGTCGGAGGTTCGCGGTCAATTCGATTCCGTGGGTATCCAGTCTCGTAATCCGCAAATCCGTATACCCGCCTCGTCAGGATTGAGCCGATGGCAGTGCACGGACGCCAACGGGTGAGATCTTACATTATTCCCAAGCCCTGGCCTGCGCGGACGGTTTCCTCGGCCTTGAGCAGAACGTCAGTGCGTGCGGCTGGAAAGGGAGGTCGGGTTCGTTGCGTCGTCTCGGTTCTAAGCCTGCGAGGTTACGGCCCAAGCCGGAAGTCGAACACAGGTGCTTCCTGCTGAGTCCGCCATACGGAGCGAGGTTCTCCATCTCGTCACCCACGTTTGCAAGGCAACAGCCGAGCTTAGTTAAGGCGTACTCCGCGAAGTGGCTGAACGCGACCGCGCCAAAGCGGGCAACCCGAGCTCAAGTGCAGCCAGGTCCCCTCCAGCCAGGCCGCACTGCACAACCAGATGCATGTTGATCGCGCGCCATGGCATGAATCACCTATGACATCGATCCATCTCACTTAGCAGCAGCAGCCCCTGGTTCTTTGTCCACCGCAATGTCATTCATGATGCGCTCGGGTCCCCGTGATCCGACCCGTCCGCAACCAGTCAGTGTATGATTATCTCGACCCGTCGGTTCTGTGGCTCACGCACGTCCTGTGCGGTTGGAACCAGCAGGTGCGTCTCGCCGAAGCCCTGGATGGCAATGGCTTGACGCGGCACGCCATCACGCACCAGTTCCCCCGCGACAGTCTCCGCTCGACGGACCGATAGCCGCTGGTTGTACTGCGGCGAACCGGACGTGTCGGTATAACCGTTCACGTCGATACGTGTATACTGCACGTGGCTCGAATTGTCCGCCGCCTCCCTGATGATCTGCCGGGCGCGATCGGTCAGCGTGGCTTTGTCCCAGTCGAAGAACACCAGGTAGGAGCGGGCCGGCTGAACGGCAGGCGCTGGCGCGGTAACCGGCGCGGGAGCGGGGGGTGGAGGCGTTACACCGAATGCGTAGCGCACGCCGAACAGAAAGGTATTGTTGTATTGATGTCCCCACTGGAAGGTGCCGGTCTGCGTGACGCTGCCAACGCCTGGCACCGTGGCGGTCAGACCCGCATTGTAGGTGCGGGTCCCGGTTAGTGCGAGGATGCGATACTCGACGGTCACCGACAGGCCAGGCACTTGGTCAACCGGTATGGCGGTACCAACAATGCCCTGTACCGCGAAGGACGCCCTTGTGTCGTTGGAGCCGAGCACGGGTGACAACGCTGTCGCCGTGCCAGTGCCGAATGCTTCGAAGTTCGACAGGTGTGCCCGCTGATATCCGATGCCGACTCCCACATATGGGATCACCCACGGCACCACGCCAACGAAGTCGTAGTCGACGTTGAACATCGGGCCCCAGAGCTGCTCGGAGCCAGTGGCGGAGGTGCTGGCCCCAAAGCCGGATGCGTTCAGGCCGCTGACATGGCTGAAGCTGTTGCCCCGATAGTCGAATTCCACTTCGGCACGGAGTCCGTTGCCGAATCCCCAGCCGATTTCGCCGACCGCCGCGCCGCCGAGGTCCAATGCTGCATTCAGGTTCGGCGTGCTGAGCCCGCTGCTGAAAGGACGCCCGTTCAAACTCAAGTTCTTGATGGATTCATTGCCCTTGAGGTTAAAGCCGCCAGCGACCCCAATATAAAGCCCGTCGATGGGATAACCCAGCGCTTGTTGGGCATGTGCGCTGAACGATGTTCCGACCCCGATGGCCGACAGCATCAGGATGCGTCGAGCCGCCCTGACCCACGAGTCCATAGCACTTTATCCCCTGGATGTGGCCTAGAACGGCACTAAGACCGGAAAGCTACGCACGCTATGCAATATCGGCAGAACATCGGCGGCCTGGGTCGGAATCAAACCCGAAGTCAGCTCCACGCGATCGCAACCGTGCCGGCCGGTTGTCGCTCCTATCCGCCGTACCTGAGCTATCCATGCAACCCGCGCATAAGCGGACGCGATATCTGATCCACGTCGGGATATAGTGACAATGCCAATTTGTTTGGCAGATTCCGAAAGTGCATAGCTGCGTTCATGCTGATCGCCCATTGTGACGGTGAGAGCGAGAGACTTGTCACGAGCCTGTGTTGATCACCGCGCCCGAAGCACCGTCGGTCGATCAAACAGCCGCATCAATCGTGACTGTTCTTGCCGTGGGAGTACCACAGTTGAACGCGCCAGTCATGACTAACCGCAAGAAAACTTGGCAGGGCCTTCTTACGGCAGTGGCGGTTCTGCTGAGCACGGCATGCTCGACTTCTATCAAGTTGGGGCCTGAATCGGTTGCTGGACTTGCGCCCGACGCAACCATCGACATGCAGCAAGTCCAGGTAGCCTATCTGGCGAGCGGCGGCGGAGGAAGTGGCACGCTTTACTACAACGGCGCAGCCTACCCATTCACTGTGGCGGGCCTCGGGATCGGTGGCATCGGTGCATCGACGATCAGCGCGTCAGGTGAGGTCTACAAGCTCAGCTCGCTGGCGCAATTCCAGGGCACTTATGGCCAGGCGCGTTACGGGTTCGCACTTGGGACCGATAGTGCCGGCGATCTCTGGCTACAGAACGAGGCCGGTGTGATTTTACATCTAAAGGCCAAGCGTGAGGGTCTGATGCTCAGTCTCGGTGGTGACGCGGTAGTGATCTCAATGGAGTAGCACGCTGTTATCAGTAATGCGCCACATCGGTGGTCCGTATGCCCGGCATAGAAGCCCAGCTCCAGGCCAGACAGAAAGGATAGGGTGATCATGACCCGATCCAGAACTCGGGTGTACCGCCCTGCGCCGGCGATTATTGCGATGGCGCTGTCGGAATTCTCACCGCTATGAATGAGACCAACGTCGCGCCGCCAAGTACAACGGCGCTCACGCGGCGGTCACGTCGTGTCTCAATCATCTGGTTTATACCTCTTTTAGCGATTGCGCTTGGGGCATGGCTCGCTTGGGACACATACGCAAAGCGCGGTCCTACAATCCTCGTGACCTTTGATAGCGCGGAAGGGCTCGAGGCAGGTCAGTCTCAGTTGAAGTTCAAAGACATCGCTCTTGGTACAGTCCAGAGTCTGGACCTAACGCCAGACCATTCCCGGGTCGTCGTGAGGATCGCAACAACGCGCCAGGCTGACCCCTTGCTGACGGACAACACGATCTTCTGGGTCGCTAGGCCAAGGTTATTTGCCGGAAGCATATCCGGTATCGGAACGCTGATTTCCGGTTCATATGTGGCTATGATGCCCGGACCCAACGGTGGCAAGGCTAGACGGAGGTTTGTTGGCCAGGAGGAGCCGCCTATCCTCAGCGCCAGCCTTCCGGGACGCACATTCCTGTTGAAGGGACAGCGGCTCGGCTCGATCTCGCTGGGTTCGCCGATTTTCTTCCGAGACCTCGACGTCGGGGAGGTTCTGGGCTGGCGGGCTGC
>JASHVB010000469.1 GCA_030039695.1 Acetobacteraceae bacterium | reverse complement strand
CTCCACCGGGCATCACCCAAATACCGCGACGACGTCAAACGTAAGCTGCATGCCTATCACGTCTTCATCCAGGCCGGTCTCATCTGCCAGGGACTGCTTCAGTACCTCTCCGTCGCCTATCCTCGGCTGGTGTGGGCCTCCTTCGGATCCTGGCTGCGCACCGTTCGTCCCGGCATCCCACCCTCCGAACTCGTCGTCGCCACCGCGCTACGTCAGCGCCTGCATGAATTCCTCCTCGATACCCCCAAAGACCACACCCTCACGGAATTCCTCGCCGATCAACAGGACACTAACAAAATGCTGGGCTTCCAACTCGCAGCTTGAGGCAAATTCCTCGGCAAACCCCCGACTCTCGAGTTGTTTACGAATCCCCTCTCAAACCCTTCGCGCATCAGGCCCTTCTGAAGAGTGCCGTCGGTGGTGGTGAAGAAGAAGAAGAAGAAGAAGATCCAGGCGTCTTCATCGAACGCTTCCTGACTTCTCCAAACAGCAGAAGCGGTTAGGCGGGCGCTATTCTCCGTTCAAACTACGGCGTCACACCCATCGTCGTGGGCGACACCCTGGGCGGCCTGGCGCTCGCGGTCGGCATCCTGGTGGACGACGCCACCGTGATGATCGAGAACATCAACACGCATCTCGAGATGGCGGAGAAGAGCGGCGGTGAGGTGGATATCAAGCAGGCCATCATCGAGGCGTCGAACCAGATTGTCGTGCCGACCTCCACGAGCGCTACTGCCACGCCTGCGACGGCAACCGTCCAGCCGCGGTACTGGCCTGCCCGGTCAGCGCCACAGTCGCGCCCCTCGGCAGGTCGGATTGCATATCGTCGATGGTGGCCTGCATTGCCCTGGTGGTCCCGCCTAGATCGCGGCCAGCGACGGTGGCGTAAATGTCGATGGCCGGCATAATCGCGTAATGCGAAACGACGCCGGGAGTGGCGGTCATGCTGAGGTTGGACAGGCCGCCGACGATCTCCGGCTGGGTGGCGGGCCCGATGCCCGTAGTATTGCCGACCGGTATGGTTTGCAGGGCGTTGACGCTCTGCATCTGGTCCTGCGGTGTCTCGATGTTGACCAGATGCGAGACGCCCGTGGTCGGATCGTCCCCTAGTTTAATTTGATTATCGTTAAACAGCGGGGCGATCAGGTCCGCCACGATGTTCCGGGTCCACAGACCGAAATCCAGACCGTATTGCCGTGGGTCTTTGCCATTGATCCAGCAAAACACCTGCCGCTCCTGCCGCGGCGTGAGACTGCGCGGCCGTCCTGGCGCCGGCCGAGATCGCAAGGCCCGCAGTCCGATCCCGGGTCGGGATATCCCGGCAGCGCGAAATGGGTCGAGATTGCTCTTATCCTTGCCTTCTTCATTTGTTAGTCCGAGGATGACAGTGAGCGCTTCCGCGCGATCTCGCATAGGTGTGACCAGAGTCGTGTGCGTCGCAAGGATTTCAAGGCAGGCACAGATTGCAACTTTGACGCTCAATCACGACCAGTCAGGCGACCAGGCCGCATGCGGTCAGCCGGCTCGGATCCATACCGGCAGGCTCGCCAGGATCCGCAGCGTGTTGTTGTAGCGCCGTCGCGGTTTGCACGACATCTCGCTCGACGCAACGCTCCGCGCGAGCGCAGACGGGATCACTTCCCCGCCAGACCCGGAGCGTCGCCGCTGGCGAGGCGTGCAGCAGCGACGAGAAATCGCCTTCTGCCTCGCCAAGCCACGCCGTGCAACCTCAAGGATCAAACACCAGCGGCGTGCACCTATGTACGGTGCCATTTCGATGTGCTATGGTACCGGTCACCGCCTTCTTTGGCGGACGCCCGGTCTGAAAACAGGAAGAACGCCAAGGGAAAGGGAGCTTCGCCATGAATACCACGCCAGAGCAGAACAAGACCGTGATCCAGCGCTTCTTTGATGCGTGGAACGCCCGTCGGCCAGAGGCATTCGACGAACTGGTCGCCTCGAATGTTGTCCGTCATTGCGAAGCAACCCCAGGCCTGGAAGCCAGGAGCCTCGATCACGTCAAGGAGTTTCTACGGCTGGATACCGCGGTCTTTCCTGATTCTGTCCAAACGATCAAATGCCTGATCGCTGAGGAAGATCTCGTGGCTGCATGGACAACCTATGAGGGCACGCAGCAAGGCCCTATGGGGCCGTTCCCGCCTTCCGGTCGAAAGGCGAAATTCGATTTCGGGGCCGTCTTCCGCATCGAAGGCGGGAAGATCGCGGAGTGGTGGGTGACTTGGGACAACGTGACAATACTTCGGCAACTCGGCCACCTTCCAAACGGTTGAGATGACCGAAACGGACTTACTCACAAGTCGGTAATTTAGGCGACAAACTGCTTGACAAGTCCGCCGCTACCGATTCTAAGGCGTCGCATGAAGCGAGATGGGCGAACTCTCGACCACGGCACTCTGGAAGCCATCCGCATGATGGCAATTGAGCGCGTGCTGGAAGGCGAAGCGCCGTCGGATGTGATAGCGTCCTACGGGTTCAACCGGACGAGCGGGACAAGATCGAAGCGCAACGACTTGCCATCAAGAACGCTCCACGGCTGGTCCGCTCATTCTTTCGTGCTCCGAGTGTCGCCTATATTACCGACGGGTGAGTAAGGCATCGTCGTGCTCAGCCAACCCCCGAGCGTGGCGTGCGCACGGTCACGCAACCCCAAAAAGAGTGCAGCGCGTGCCGTGCATACCGCTCTGCTTCAGAAGCAGCGCGTCACACCACGGTAATGCCTTCCACCGGAACCCCGGCGACGAGGTAACCCGCTAGATTGCCCGGCACGTAAGGCTGCGCGGCTAGGCTCGGGTCCGGAATAACGGGACCGGCGCCGGCGCGCTCGACAACCTCCTTGCTGAGATAGAGACGCGGCGGAAACGCCCGCGGGCCCTGGGGCAGATAACGCCAAATACCCGACAGCCAGGTCGCGTGCGCCGTGGCGCGGTCGTTAGGTTGCGGCATGTAGAACAGCGGGTCCAGAAATGTCACCCCCAACTGCGCAAGCTGCTCGATCATCCATTTCAGCGTGCAATCCGACAGGCCGCTCTCGACACCTGGCCCAACGAAGCCGCCGCCGACATCGGAATGACAGCCGGGGTATAATGCCTGCAAGATTCTTGGATCGGCGTCCCACAGCGTCGGCGTGAAATCGGCTCGTCG
>JASHVB010000468.1 GCA_030039695.1 Acetobacteraceae bacterium | reverse complement strand
GCGCGACCGAGCATTTCTCGGCGATGATTCAGGCCCATCCGGTCAACCGCGAGACGCTGATGGGCATGCACGCGGAGGAATTCACCGCGGCGATGCAGCGCTGGCTGGCGGGATTCAACAAGGATTCCGGCTATCCTGTCGCGGGCATCACGCCCGCAGAAATGCGAGCGATGACGCTGCCGGCGATCGTCATTCCGGGCAATGACCGCGTGCACCCCCGCGCACCCGGCCAGGCGGCGCACCGGCTGCTGCCGAACAGCCGCTATCGGGAAATCATGACGACCGATGTCGACGTGGATGTCGACTTCGACGGCTGGGCCGCCAAGACTGGTACGCTTGCGGCGACTTTCATCAATTTCCTGCGCGATTCTGAGCGATCCCACTGACTGACCAGCTGCCGGTCTGAGGCGATGGGTTGACGATGCGCCCGCCGTCCTACGCTGTGTTGCTACGTCGGCGCGACGTCGGTCGCCTGTTGCTCTCCGCCAGTCTGGCTCGGCTGGCCGATCGGATTGTTACCCTTGTGCTGGTCCTTTACGCGCTGGCGCGCTTCCACTCGCCACTGCTCGCGGGATGGATCGGATTTGCGGCGATGGCGCCGGGTTTGCTGATCAGCCCGCTCGCGGGCGTGCTGCTAGACCGGGTGGGCTCCGCCGTCGCGATCGCGGTGGATATGGCGTGCAGTGCGGCATGCATGTTCGCAGTCACCATGCTGGCGCTAGCCCGCACCGACACCGCGTGGTCACTGAGTGTGCTTGTGGCGGTATATTCACTCACCAAGCCATTATCATCGGCAGGCGTGCGCTCGTTGCTGCCAACGCTTGTAACGCCAGAGGCCTTCGACCACGCGAATGCGCTGGATACCAGCGTCAATGCCGTCATCGAGATCTTTGGTCCGGCGTTGGGCGGTGTGTTGTTCGGGTTGGGAGGTGCGGTCACCGCATTCGCGGTGGTCGTAACTCTCCACGCTGCGGCGTGTGTCACGCTGCTGCACGCCGTGCGTTGCCCAGCTGGTCCGACCTCACGGCAGCACGGTATATTGCGCGATGCTGCCGCAGGTGTCGCTTACGTAGTAAGGCATAAATCATTGCGTGCTGTTGCGCTGATCTACGCATGCTATCAGGTAAGCTGGGGAATTTTACTGATCGCGGTGCCCGTGGCGGTAACGCACGAACTCGGCGGCACGCATGCCGGCGTGGTGATCGGCATGCTGTGGGCGATATCCGGACTCGGCGGAGGGATCGGCGCGCTCGCAACTGGCCATCTGGGCGCGATAGACCGCGAGCGTAGCATCATCACGGTCGGCATCCTGGCTACGGCCATAGCGATCTACCCGGTGAGCACGAGCTTTGGATTTGCAGGGTTGGCGAGCGGGCTCGCACTGGTCGGGTTCTTCTCGGGACCGATCGACGTCGGCGTACTGACGCTGCGACAGCGGCGCACTGAACCAGCGTGGCTTGGACGGGTGATCGCCGTGTCGATGAGCCTGAATTTGTCTGGGTTGCCGATTGGCTCTGCATTGGGCGGTATACTAAGCGGCTGGTCCTCGGCAGCGGCATTCGCCGCGGCGGCGGGTGCGTGTGTACTTGCGTCTGCAGTGGCCTGGGCGTGGCTACCCGTACGGTAGCCACACCAGAACTTTCATTGCGAGGAGCGCGGCGACGAACCAAATCTCGCCGGGGAAGTTACTTGGTCGCTGGGCTCCGCGCACTGACAGCATGCTTACCACCGTCATTCCGGTAATCATCGCCGAGAACGTCAGCGCGAGCGGCAACTGTACCGAAGCACAAACGTCTGTGTACGCACGCTGCGACAGGCCGTTAAGGCCATGCCGCCGCCGGCGGCAGGCTCATCAGGATCGCCTCGACGTTGCCACCGGTCTTCAGCCCGAACAGGGTGCCGCGGTCGTGGATGAGGTTGAACTCCACGTACCGTCCACGGCGCACAAGCTGGTTCCTCCGTTCGGCCTCGGTCCATGGTTCGCCCATCCGCCGGCGGACAATCCGAGGAAACACGTCAAGGAAGGCGTCACCCACGTCGCGCACGAAGGCAAAATCGGCGCGCGCATCGCCGCTGAAGTGGTGATCGAAGAAGATCCCGCCCGCCCCCCGCGGCTCGTTCCGATGTGGCAGGAAGAAGTATCGGTCACACCACGCTTTGAACCGGTCGTAGTAAGCGGGATCGTGCCGGTCGCACGAGGCCCGAAAGGCGGCATGGAAGTCGGCCGCATCGGCCCGGGCCTCCGGCGCTTCCAGCACCATCGGGGTAAGGTCCCCTCCTCCGCCAAACCATCCCTTTGTCGTCACCAGCATGCGAGTGTTGAAATGCGCTGCCGGCACGCGCGGGGATTGCATATGCGCGACAAGGCTGATGCCGGAGGCCCAGAACCGCGGGTCATCCGCCGCCCCGGGAATCTGCGCCCGGAAGTCCGGGCTGAACTCGCCCCACACGGTGGACACGTTCACCCCGACCTTCTCGAACACCCTGCCGCGCATCAGGCTGATCACCCCGCCGCCTCCCTCCGAGCCGTCCGGAGTCGGCCGCGTCCAGGCGATGCGCTCGAACCGGCCGGGCGGACGGTCCGTCAGCAGCGATGCGTCGTCCTCGATCGCCTCGAACGCGGCGCACAGCCGGTCGCGCAGCGTCTCGAACCAGGCGCGAGCCGGTGACTGCAGCGCTACATGCGGCGGAGGAACATGGTGTTCTGCGAGATTTGCGGCCATGGGGGTTGTTCCAGAGACACAGTCAGAGTAGCCCCTGGGCTGGCGTCGGGGCAGAGGGCGTGTTGCAGGGGCGAAGGGTTCGCTCCTAGGATGCGCCGCCACGCAGCCGGAATCCGGCCGGCGCCGCAAGAAGTCCGGGCAGGGCGTCACGCCGTGTCCGCGGTCAGGCGTGTCCACGCTCTGGCCGGCACGTCGATGAGGGGAAGATGCCAGAGTCCGCCGCCGTTGCTCAGCCTGGTCCTGGCCAACCTCCACTGCACGTCTCACCCATTCGCATCCGCCCCGAACGTCTTGATCGGCTGACGAAGGAAATCGCCTGATGGCTGGCCAGCACGCCCCAAGCAGTTTCAAAAATCCGGTGGTGAACTGGATCGACACGCGCCTTCCTGTCTTCACGATGATGCAGAAGGAATACGCGGTCTTCCCTACGCCGAAGAACTTCAACTACTTCTG
>JASHVB010000467.1 GCA_030039695.1 Acetobacteraceae bacterium | reverse complement strand
GCGTTGCTGATGGCCGCACGAGAAGCCGCAGGACGTGAGGCCAGTCCCTCCGCCGGGGTGATCGACAGCCAATCGGCAAAAACGACCGAGGCCGGCGGCCCGCGTGGCTATGATGCGGGTAAGAAGGTGAACGGCCGGAAGAGGCATATTGTCACCGACACAATCGGGCTGCTGGTCGGAGCCATTATGCACCCGGCTGATGTTCAGGATCGCGATGGTGCTCCAGAGCTCCTGCAGTCGCTCTGCCGTGCGTTTCCCTGGCTCCGCCACATCTTCGCTGATGGCGCCTACGCCGGCGACGAACTACGGGGCGCCCTGGCCAAGTTTGGCAACTGGACCATCGAGGTCATCAAACGGTCCGACACTGCGAAAGGATTCGTGGCGTTGCCGCGGCGCTGGGTGGTCGAACGGACCTTTGCGTGGCTCAACCGCAACCGCCGACTTGCGAAGGATTTCGAAGCAACCATCGCGAGCGCCACGACATGGCTTTACATTGCCAGCGTCAAGCTGATGTCCCGCCGGCTCGACGCCGCATCAACCGTCGGCAGCCGAGGCACCAGTCGTTTAAATGGCGATTCGAGTCCGACTCTGAGGTCGCGGAGTTGACCAAGTTCAAGAACGTCCAGGCTTCGCTCCGGCCCGTCAGCACGCGTCTCCACCAACCCAACGACCCAACCCATCGCCACCCTCAACCGGCAGCGATCCGGTCGGTCATACTGCGCCCGCACCCATCTCCCCCAGTTTCCCGACACTCCCCGCGGTTCACGAGTTGTGCCTGCTGAATCAGTTACTTGCCTATCGTCACTTTCTGCACGGAGATGACGAGAACCCCATCCTGCAATCCCTCACCAGTCAAGAACTCCACGACCGTCCCCGCGCCACGATTAGCGCGGAGCAGTTTCGATTGACGGTCAACCACGAAAGCCGGGAACGGCGCCTGCTGGGCGCCGTGCGGCAAGCCTCGTGCCGCGCCGCCTAGCGCGCGGCGCCGGCGAGAAAGGCGGCCGCGGCGGCGAGCGGGTCGTCGCTGTTCTCCCAGGCTCGGCCCTGCGGGCCGGCAACCTCCCAGCCGCTGCCGGCAACCTCGTCGAGGACGACCACCAGCCGCTGCGCAGGCGCGAACCGCCCGCCGGCCGCGGCCGCATCGAGCAGCCGCCCGACCGCGGCGGTGACGGCGTTCGCCCCGCGGAGACTGAGCGCGGGATCGGGGTCGTAGACGCCGCCGAACCCGAGCCGCACGAAGACCGCGAGCGGGCCCTCGATCAGCCGGTAGCAGAGGAACCAGCTGTTCACGCCGTGGCCGACATGGCCGAACCCGACCTGCGCTAGCGCCTGCGGCGCGCGGGCGTCGGCGAGGAAGCCGGCCCGGTCGGTCAGATCGACCTCCTGCGTGCCGAACTGCCACTCGTCCTGCTCGATCAATTCCGCGGCGAGTGCCGGCGGCACCGGTGGAAGCCGCAATCCCGCCCCGCCATAGCGGTGCCCCGCGCGCGCCAGCGCGCCGACGGGATCGGGGGAAGCGCCGGGCGGCGGCGCTGTCACGCTCATAGGGTCTTGGCCTGCTGCGCGGGGGCATTATCCGGCGGCAGCAGCCCGTCTTCGATGAAGAACCCCTTGAAATCCCGCTCGAAGAAGCTGCCCCCCTTGTTTTCCGGGGCGGCAAGGAATTGGCTGGCGGTTAGCCTTCGACCCGGGGGCGGGGTGCGCCAGGCTTCCCAATTGGTCACGACAAGTTTCTGGCTCTCGAGCTCGAGGGCATGCGCCTTGACCTGCTCGAAGCGGGTCTCCATCGCTTTCATCTCGTCCGGGGACAGCAGACCGTCGAGGTCTGCCAGGAACGTCTCGAGCTGGGCGTTTTTCAGTCGCTCCAACATACGCTTGTCGATCAGCTTCGGCAGGCCGATCGCGAAGCTGGCCCCCGGGTCGAGGCGGCTGTAGCCCGGCTTCATGTAGCCGGGCCCCGACTGGAACTCGAGCATGTTCGAGCCGCAGGCGAAGTCATTGTCGATGCCTGTCACCTTGGCCCGGTCGCCCTGCACATCGACGAAGTAGTTGAACGGGTTGCGATCCGCCTGTCCGGCCAGCAGGTCGCACCATTCGAGTTCGTTGAGCTGTTCGTGAAGCTCGGCTGCGGCCCGCTTGCTCAGTGTGCCGGTCCACGGCTTTATTCGGTCATAACTTTGTTCGCCCTTCGCGGGGTTCTTCCTGACGGGCTGCTGGCCCGGCGCCTTGTCCATCAGCAGCCCGACCTCGCCGTCGTGCACGGCGTAGCAGGTCTTGGGAATGACCGAACTGCCAAGCAGTTGCGCCGCGATCCCGCTGGCGATGTTGCGGCTGCCGTAGCGCGGCGCCTCCTTGTTGATCTTCATGAACTGCGGCGCTCTGGCCGTGCTCGTATCCTTCTCCGTCAGCGGCTTGAAGAAGCGTTCCTCGCCGTCGGCGTGCACGAGCTTGGCGACCGAGTTGACCTTTCCCTGGCCAGCGTTCTCGACGGATCTTGCCCGGTTCAGCGGCGTGTCGTTGTAGCGGTCGAATTCGCAGTCGGCGAAACTGACGCCGCAGCGCTTCGCCTTCAGCGCCGCCCCGAGGCTGAGATGCGCCTGCACCGCTGCGTAAGCGGGATCGGCTTTGACGTCCTCGATCGCTTTCGCGAAGCCGTCCCTGAATTTCGCCGCAGAGTCGAGGGCGAGTCTGGCCACTTTGCCAGCGTGTTCCTGCGCCCGTTGGCACGCCCTTTGGGCGCGTTCCTCATTCTTCTTCCGTTCCTCCTCCGAATCGCTCTCATCGGCTACCGGGTCAGGCTTGATCGTCTCGATCTGATCCGTCAGCCGCGTGACGATTTCCTCGAAAGCGCTGATTTCCCTCTCCACCTTCCGCTCAAGGGTCGCGCGCTCGGCGTCGAGCCGCTGTAGCGGCACTTCCTCGGTCAGCGCGGCGATGCGCCCGCGCAGCGCGTCCAGTTCGCCCGCAAGGACCGAGACGACCGGTCCTTGCAACGCGGTGTCGCGGCCTTTGGAGAGCTGCTTGGCCAGTTCGCTGCTGGTCGGCAATCGCAGCGGGTCGTTGGGCGCGGTCCGGGCCGGGCCAGCGGGTGCGGGGGGCGACTCGAACTGCGCGCGCACCGCGGCAAATGACATCGCCCGCTGCGGGATCTTGGCGCCGAGCTTGTCGATGACCCATTCGTCGCGATCTGGCGTGCGCTCGCTGGCCCGCTCCGCCTGGCGCATTTCTTTGGCGGCGAGCGCCTCGAAATGCGCGATCCTGCGGCCGACGTTCTTCTCGCTTCCGCTCATCGCTGTCCGCCCTTCGCCGCGACCGCCCTGGCTGGCGGCTTGGCGGTCGAGACTATGCACGACCAGAACGAAAGGCGGGAAGGCACGCGATGCAAGACCCAGTACCGATCACGGTCCGGTGTCAGAGGGTCAGCAGATGGGCAGTGGCGGACATCGCGCAGACATAGCCTGACAGCGACGCGCCGTCGGCGTCTATCGGCTCGGCGGTCGCGATGGCGTCGGCAGCCAGCGGCCGCATATGGATGGGTATGAACCCAAGCCCCTGGATCAGGGCGACATCCCCCTCCCGCACCAGCTCCAGACCGGCGAGCAGAGTCCCCGCCCAGGCGGGGGCGCCGGCGCGGACGAAGGCGGCCGCTTCCGTCATCCCGCAGCAGCCTCTTCAACTGCAGCAACCTTGGGTGCTGAGCGGTCATTTCCCCGACCGTAGCCCACCATGCCGGGCCCTACCCCCGTTGCGTGATGGGCTCTATCTCCCATGTGCGCATCGAGGTGGCGATGGGCGCGCTGTTACCGCAGCAATGGCGCACCCCTTTGACGCGGCCCGTTGACGACCCACCAGAGCGCGCCGACAACCTGATGGCCAAGGCATAATACCGGCGAGCACGTCCGATGATGGCGACGCAGCGGGAACCGAACCCCACGGCATCACGTCATCCTCACACTCATGGGTCGCCAGCCTTTCTTGAAGCTCATTTATCTGGGCGTCAAACTCCGCCTGCCGTTTTGCTGCCAACGGCGACACGTCGTTGTTCACGACTAGATTCTCAATTTCGTGCTTCGCTGCGTCCAGGCACTCTTTCAGCGTACGCTTGAGTTCGCTACGGCGCGCGTCTGACGATCCGTCGCCCAAAGCCGCATCAAGACGATTATTAGCCTCTATGACGCTATTGCGCATCGGCGCATATGTTCGGCCGGACCGTGACCGTGCAGATCAAGTATGCCGATTTCCGGCAAGCGAGCCGCACCAGGACCCTGTCGACGCCGGTCGCGACGCGGCCCTTCTGCACGAGACAAGCCTCGATCTGATCCGTTCGATCTACCCGCCGGCCAAGGGCATACGGCTGCTTGGGGTGACGGTCTCGGTGTTCAAGGCGGAGGACGTGACGGACCAGCCCAGCTCGACCTGCAGCTTGGCGCCATCGTCTGATCGGTACGGCAGCTACTCTATCGCCGGAGGTGGCGCTTGCGGCGAATCGCTACGCACTGCTATGTGCAGCGCCTATTTTTTCGAGGCTGAGAGAAGCAATGCCTGACACGACGGAGCAGATCCGCGAACTTGCCTATTATCTGTGGGATGCCCGCGGACGGCCGCACGGAGCCGACATCGAGCATTGGGTCGAGGCTCAGCGGATCCTGGCCGATGGCGCAAATGGGCACAGCGACAGCGCGAATGAACCGTCCGCGACGACGCCGGGCAATGCGAAGAAGCGCAGGAAGAGAACCAAGCTAGAGAAAGCTGATCGACAAACGAACAAGAAGAAAGGCTAAGCGTTAGGCTCTGGCGAGGCGTCGAGCGCGTTACGGCAGAGCCGGGCTATCTCACCGCCGCCACGAGTGCCTGTGGAGGGGTAGCGCGCGTCTGCGCGCCCGAGCCAGCCCAGGCTGGGTGCTACGCCGCTATTTCCGGCTTGATCACCTGCAAATCTGGCGTCAGGACTTTGCCTTTGGTCTCTGGGCCGGCGAGCAGTGCAAGGATGAATACCACGAGCGCAGTGCTTGTCGTGACCAGCATCGGGACCGCGAAGCCGCCGGCGCTCGCCGCCCAGGCGCCGAGCAGTGGGCCACAGAGGCCGCCCCAAATTGCACCCTGATGATAACAGAAACCGGCGGCAGTCGCCCGGACCTCAGTCGGAAACCGCTCGTTCAGATAACTCGGGTTCTGGCCGTAAATAGCGCCGACGAACAGGCCTTGGATGGTGAACGCCGCCACGAGAATGGGATAGCTCGTCGTGAAGAAACCGAGATAAAAGGGCGTGATGACAAAGCCGATGGACGCCGGAATGATCATGGCCCAACGCCGGCCAAGCTTGTCGGCCACCGCGCCAAAGAAGCAGCTGGAGAGGAACGTGGTGACGTTTGCCAGAGCGATCGGCAGCGCGACCGCCTCGGGACCAAACCCAAGATCCTTTTGCAGATGGGTCGCGAACAGGCCGAAGACCGTGTAATAGGTAACAAACCCACTTGCCATCCAAAGACATGTTGTCAGCGTGTTGGGCAGCATGCGCAGTCGGAAAATCTCGAACAGCGGCGCGCGGAACTCGATGTTCTGCCGGCGCTGCATTTCGCGGTTCTGCTTCCAGACCTCGGGTTCCTTGACGAACCTGCGCACGTAGACCACGGCAAGCGCGGGAACAATGCCGATCCACAGCATGCCACGCCAGCCCCAGGCGTTGTAGAGCAGCCCGTAGATCGCGCTCGAGAGCAGAAAGCCGAGCGCCCATGAACCTTGCAGCATGCCGCTCATGAAGCCGCGCGAACGCGCCGGCCACGACTCCATCGCCAAGGCCGCCCCGGCCGGCCATTCCGCGCCCATGAAAATGCCGAGCACAGCGCGGCAGACAAAAAGAAAGGCAAAGTTCGGCGAAAACCCAGCAACAAAGTTACAGATAGAATAGCCCAGTATCGAGATCATCAACGGCGTCTTGCGACCGACCCGGTCGGCCAACCAGCCGGACGCCGTCGCCCCCAGCAGCCGCAGCCACAGCGTCACGGTAAATACCGCCAGAACGCTCACCAACGGCACGCCGAACTCTTTGGCGATCGGCACCATGATCAGTAGGAAAATCGTGAAATCGAATGCGTCGAGCGTCCAGCCGAGCCACGCCGCCACATACGCATACCATTGATCTTTGGTGGGTTCGGTCCACCACGGTGTTGCGCGATCCGACGTGGTTGCGGCTGACATGATCCCTCCCTGTCGTCTTCTATAGAAGATACCTGTATAGAAGATACCTGTATAGAATACAGTTTGTTCTTCATTCAATCACGTTGGCACCGCCGTTAGCATGTTGCTGTAGTCACCGTCAACGTCAGGAATGCGCATGATAGTTGAAGCATGCAATGAGTGAGCGAGTGCGCATACCGGATCGGAACACCTGCGCCACGGGGGCGGCCGTTTCTGTCGGCAGCCTCCAAGCAAGCTGCGCTATCATCCCGCCCGCCATGCGGACCTCGCGCGGCAATCGTACCCCAAACTGGCGCGTCGCCGGCCCCTCTTGCGGCGCGGCTTCTTGGCTGGTGGGATCTCAGCGCCATCGCTCACCCGCCAGAGCCACGCCCACTCGCGCGTCGATCAATAGGCTGCGGCTGTGTCAATGCGATGGCGAACGGCGCTGGCGCTGCCGACCGCCCGCTCTGCGGACAGCCGCCAGCCGGCCCTGGTCAGGGACGTCCCTATCACCGACGCGCGAGGTCAGGCATTTGCCATGAGATTTCTGTCGGTTTTGCGCGATTGCCGATTCTCAGGCGATTCGAGGTGCGTGTAGACTCGCCCCATGAACCGGGCAAACGATCGAACGTCTTGGCGTGAGAGTTTTGTCGCAGCGCTGAATGTGCTGGCGCAAGCTGCGGCGCGCTTGCCAGTGGGCGCCCTCGATCCCGCATTGAGTGGCGCATCGGCCGTCGAACTTTACACCGGCGGTCTATGGTCGACGCGCGACATCGAGCTGCTCTGTGTTGAGGCACGCCCGCTGATGATCGAGCTCTTTGCCACTGGATTTCGTTGGGCCAGGCGGCCGGGGAGCGTCCGCAGGGTACTGTGGCATCCCGAGCTGCAGGTGGGGGTCGACCTTGCTGAGCGTCGCGAGCCGTTGGGCGCCGCCGAACAGGCGAACGCGCTGGTCGTCGCCATCGATCTCTGGGCAACGGGGCAAGCGGGGCGTGAGTCGTTGTCCTTGAAAGTCGTTGGCATCGAGGATCTGATCGTGCGTCAGGTTGGCGGATGGCTGCGCGATGGAGCCGTCTCGGGCGAAGCTGCAGCCAAGCTCCAGGCCCTCGTCGGTCTCGCCAGGGACGGTGTCTGCGGGCCGCTGCGCGCGGGATATCTGCAGCGTCGTCTGGCGTCGGAAACCGCTGGTGAGGTCGTGTTAGAGTCACTCCCGGCAGAGGAGGGTCAAGAGCCGGCCGGGCGACTTCGCCGAACAAGCCTGACCCAGATGCAAGCGGTGACCAGTGTCTGGCGTGACCGCTGCGGACTATCGATGGTTCCACGATCCGTGCGCGACGAGTTCCTCAAGGATGGTGTCCCACCCAGAGCGGTGCGGAATCGGAATCACAGCAGGGCCGGGGGGTGCAGCGCGAGTAGCGACAATGTCATCGCCCTTGATGACGCGCTGCCGGTGCTATCTGACTGAGCGGGCGGCTGGCGTAACCGGCAGCCTCACTTGGCAGTGGACGCCTTGGCGGCCATGAACTGCCAACCATCGCTCAATCAAGCCCACCGCCCATCAATGATGATAACCAACCACCTTGAAGCTCGACCATGTGCGCCGGATCGAGCCGACGGACGGCGGAGATCAGACGGCAGAGAGCCACGACCAAGCGTTGGATTTTGACAACCGCGAGTCCGCGAGGATTGCGGTGCGCAACGACCTGCCGCTTGCCGATGCACTCGCCCCGATCCTGCCAATAGAACCGGGTCAGCGAGTCGTCCGCTGGCGACGCTTCCAGCAAGCACGCCGGATTGAGCCACACGCAACCTGCGCAACTTGTCGATTGCAACGAGTTGTCGTCTGGGCGATCCTCATGATGCGTTCCGCACAGCGTCTCGCTGAAAGGCGCGGCGCGAGGACGTTAGCGCACCGGATCGATCCGGTACCAATAGAAAAGGCGCGCCCGATGGAAATGAGCGCGCCAGGTTGGTGCTTCGGCTTCACTGCTGGAGTAGGGTGACGCAGCGCCGACAGGATACAGCCGGAATACGTCAGGCAATGTTTCGGATTGTTTCCGGCCTCCTACCGTTTGTTGACGGGCGTCATTCGGCCCGCCGTCGGCCAACGAGAACGGCCAGATCCGAAGGCCCGGCCTCTGTCGTCAAGCGGGATGACGGGCGTCACTGCGGCTCAACAGGCTGCCAGCCCTGGCCCTTGAACCAGCCGTCTGTGTCGTTCTGCATGCAGACGAACGCCGATTTGCCCGGGGGCGGCGGCACGGTCCGACCGATGTTCCCGTTGTGCGCCAGTTGCATGCACTCGCTGCGGGTCGGAACGAGAGCATTATCGTGGAAGGACGCCAGACGGCATTCCATGCGGCCACTGTTGCCCAGCAACGCGCAGACTGCGACTGCGTAGACCACTATTTGCCTCCTGCTTCCCCCAAGCTTGCGACTGGCTCAATTACGCTGGTCGCTCCTGGATGAGCCAATAAGAAAACAGGCCGGCCGCGAAGCACCGGCCCTTCTCATGAGTGGTGCTCATTTGGCCACCACTAGTTAGGACGCGAAGCGGCGATGAGAAAAGCCCTGTTTCATGATTTCTCGAAGCGGAAATTGACGTTCGGCCCGCTGCGGCGCATTGCGCCGCTGCCGCCACATCCTCCCAACCGTCGGCTCGGAACCTGATGCCCTCGCTGCTGGGCAGGACCACGGCTGCTGCCGATGACACCACCGCGCCGCGCCTCGGGCACCAGCATTGCAGCCATCGGCACAAGCATCTGGATGGAACTGGTCATGACGTCGACGATGAAAGTCGAAAAGGGAAATACGACCGCCGAGGGTGCGACCGCAACAACCGAGAGGGCAACCGCATCAGCGACAGCCGTCGTCACGAAGCGTCTTCGAACCTCGAAGAGGTCAATCATCGGCGTCAGCAGAAAACGGCCCGTAGCATGGCCTAGGAGTGTCAGCGTGGCAGGTGTGTTGACTGCCCAGTACGGGAAGTGCAATGAGGCGGCGATAGCACCGACCAGCGGCTGCGGCGCGAACAGTGGCAGCACAATGACAGCTGTCGCGACCGCGATGCGCATGGCCCGAGCGGTGCTCGTTCCCGACATGACAGGCTCGAACACAGGGATGGCGGGGCCACGCCTCCAGACGGTCAAGGCCCCGGCTACGCTCCCGGGGGGAAGGTCCGCGCGATGTGAAACGCTTTCGATGTGATAAGCCATTCATTGTCGAAGCGATGGAATATGAGATGATCAACGAAGCAGATCTGCCCAATCCTCACGCGCACTTTGGCCGCTGCCAGATCGCGTGCCGTGCGCTCGATGCTCAGTACCTCCTGATCGCGGGGAGATTTCATGGCTGCTGGAGATGGCCGGTTGCGCATCAG
>JASHVB010000466.1 GCA_030039695.1 Acetobacteraceae bacterium | reverse complement strand
CTGTTCCCGATCTTGGAGCTCGGCACCTCCGCCAAGATGCTGTCGATCGTTCCGCTGATGGCGGGCGGCGGGTTGTTCGAGACCGGTGCCGGCGGCTCGGCGCCCAGGCACGTGGAGCAGTTCCAGCGGGAAGGCTATCTGCGCTGGGATTCGCTCGGCGAGTTCCTCGCCCTCGGCGCGTCGCTCGAACATCTGGCGCAGACCCGCAAGAACGCCGATGTGCAGGTGCTCGCCGAGACGCTGGACACGGCCAACGGCAAGATCCTCGAATTCAACCGCTCGCCCGCGCGCAAAGTCGGCGAACTCGACAATCGTGGCAGCCATTTCTACCTGGCGCTCTACTGGGCGCAGGCGCTGGCCGCACAGAGTAAGAGCGCGACGCTGCAAGCCCGCTTCAAGAAGCTGGCCGAGACGCTCGCGGCCAACGAGGCCAAGATCAATGCCGAACTAATTGCCGCGCAGGGCAAGCCGGTGGACACCGGCGGTTACTACCTGCCCGATCCGGCCAAGACATCGGCGGCGATGCGGCCAAGTGCGACGCTCAACGCCGCGCTCGCCGCGCTCTGAGGCTCTGGACAACCAGCGCGGGGCGGTTATTTTCTGGCCGCCCCCCTGCAGGCCCCGGCGTGCCGGGCGCCGATCAGCCGCCTCCGCTCAGCATCGGCGAGCGTCGCATCACCGGCTCCACCACGCGAGTCAGAATTTGCACGCCAATCGAGAGCGGAAGACACTTGATGTGCACGAGTTTGACGCCGGCGACGGCGATGCACGACACGCACCAGTCTATCGAAGGCTTCGCGCGCGCGAGCTTCAACTACGCGCTCATGCGCAGCTGGCCGCTATGTTTCTCGACGAAGAGCACGATCATGAAGACGTATGACGGCTACTTCAAGGACATCTCCCAGGACATTTACGAGAGGAAATTCAAGAAACCATTCGACGCGAAGCTGACCTATGGACACCGGCCGATCGACGACATTTTGGCCTGTGCTCTCAAATGGAACGGCGGTTAGGTCTGGGCGTGCAAGAACTACGGCGGCGACGTGCAGAGCGAGACGATGGCGAAGGGGTTCGGCTCGCTTAGACTGATAGCGAGCGTGCTGCTGTCGCCGGACAGCACGACGGTGGACAGTGAGGCGGCGCACGGCAGAGTCACCCGCCACTATCGCCAGCACCAGCCGGGCAAGGAAACTTGGATCAATCCGATATCCTCGATCTTCGCTTGGACGCGGGGGCTGGTCTACCGGGGCTGTTTCGACATCACAGCTGACGTGGTGACGTTCGCCGAGATGGTGGAGAAAGTGCTGCGTCGAGACAGTTGAATCCGGGTTCATGACGCGCGAGCCGGCGATTCTGATCAGCGCCGACCAGCCGTGGATGAACACCCACGCGTTCCTCGCGACGCTGGACGAGAATCTGACGAAGGCGATGGCGTAAGCCGCCGCGACGGTGCGGCCGCTCGGCTGTCATTGCAACACGTGATGTGACGAAGCAATCTTCTGCCTCGATGCGCAATCATAACCGGGATGCCTCGGCACTGCGCAATGACACGGGTAGGAACGACGTCGCTTGTCCCGCATGGTCCTCGCCGTCGTGGCGATGTTTCTGCAGCAGACCTGCGGCTCGGTCGGCCGCGTGCTGCCGGCGGTGCTCGCGCCGCTGATCATCACCGAACTGCACGCTGACCCCTCTTGGGTCGGCGGCTATTTCGGCCTGGTGGCGATCGCCGCGCTGATCGGTCAGCTCGGTTCCGGTGGATTCATTATTCGCCACGGTGCCATCCGGATGAGCCAGGTCGCGCTGTTGTCGGTCGGCGGCGGCATGGCGGTCGCGGTGATCGGCGGGGCCGCGGGCTTCGTTTTGTCGGCGCTGATCGGCAACGGCGTCGCGGCGGTCGCCACGCCGGCAAGCTCGCAATTGCTCGGCCGCTGGGCGGTGCGCCGCTACGCGCCCTTTGCGTTCTCCATCACCCAGACCGCAATCCCCGCCGGCATTCTACTCGGCGGCTCACTCGGGCCACTGCTCGCCCAACACGTAGGATGGCGCGGCACGATGCTGGTCAGTGCCGCCGCCTGCTGCTTTTTTGCCGTGGTGCTGCAACCACTGCACGGCCGCCTGGATACCGAGGCCTCACCACAGCACGCGATCCACCTGTCCGATTTCCGGACCACGATCACGGGCGTACTGGCGGAGCGTGAACTGCGGGGGCTGTCGTTTGCATGCTTTGCGTTTAACGGCTTGCAGGCGGTGTTCACCGCTTATCTGGTCACCTACCTGACCGCGCTGGGCTATGACCTTGTGGCAGCCGGCGCATTGTTCTCGGTGGTGATCGCCATTGCGATCCCCTGCCGGATTCTGTGGGGCTGGGTCGGCAGCTTTCTCATGCCACCCCGCGTGGTCATGGCGGGACTGGCGTTCGGCATGGCCGGCAGCGTCGTGCTGATCGGCGCGTTCAACGCGAGCTGGTCATCGCTGGCGATCAGTGTGGTCACCGGTACGCTGAGCGCCACGGCCATGTCCTGGCACGGCATACTGTTGTCGGAATCGGCGCGCCTTGCGCCGCCGGGGCGTGCCGGTGCCGTCACTGGCGGTGTGCTGTCGTTTGGCCAGATGGGCGCGTTCCTGTGCCCGTCGGTCTTCGCGCTGCTGCTACGCTTGACCGGAGGCTACGCCGCAGGCTGGGCCGTCTGCGCAGTCCCCGCGATTTGGGTGGGGGCGAATTTGCTGCGGAAGGATGATGCTCGCCACCGTTAAGCTGCCAGGTCCTTTGGCGGCGCAAGCGGCGTGCCGAAACGCCTCGAGTCGTAATCACCTTGACGTATTACGTTCTTGGATTTCCCGCCCGCGGCGGTATCGCTTCTCGATTTTGGCGAGAAGCGCGTGCCGCGCGTCAGCCATCGCCCTGGAAGAAGAAGGCCAGTGCGAACAGCACATAGACGCCGACGAGCAGGAAACCCTCATACCAGTTTGTTTCGCCATCGGCAGCAATGGCGCGGACGATAAAGCTGGCGCTGGCGATGGCGAACAGATCGAGTGGGCTGCCGAACACCAGATTCATTGGATGACCGATGCCCCACGACACCAGCACCAGCACGGGCGCGACCACCAGCGCGATCTGTAACGCCGAGCCCACGCACATGCTGACGGCGATCTCCATGCGATCGGTGCGCGCGAACGCGACCGAGGCGAACAGATCCGCTATGGTTCCGGCCAAAGCCAGCACCACGGCACCCATGAACACCGGAGAGAGGCCGAGCTGCGATGCCGCCTCCGCAAGCCGCGTGGCAACCAGTTCCGATTCGACCGCAATAACGATCGTGCCGCCGAGCATCACCAGGATGCCGCTCGACAGGCGCCACTTTGCTGAGCCGGCCTCTGCCCCGCTCGTGAATATGCGGCGATGGGTGACGAGGACGTAAATCAGATATGCCGCGTACAACAACAGCAGCACCACCGACACCGACAGGCTCAACCGCTCGTCGAGATCGCCACGATTGGCATGCGGCGACAGGACGCGCTCGGTCATGTCGAACGCCGCCGGCAGTAGGATGGCGATCGCCACCAGCATCAGAAGCGTGGACAGCAACCCAACCCGCTCCTGATTGAAGGTTTGGCGCGGGTGGTTCAAGCCACCGACCAGAGCGGAGATCCCTAAGAACAGCAACGTGGTACCGATGATCGAGCCGGTGATCTGCGCCTGCACGATTTGCGTTTGCGCCTGCGCGAGTACGAACAACGCCAACACCAATTCCGAGGCATTGCCGAAGCTGACGTTGAGCAAGCTGCCGATGGCGCCGCCGACATGGTCGGCCACCTGCTCGGTGCCGCGCCTTACCCAGTCGGCGAGCACCGCGATTGCTGCGAGACCGGCGAGAAACACCCAGACTGGCGCCACAACGTTCGTGTAGTGCAGCGCCAGCGAGACCGGCACCAAGAGTAGCGGCGCGAGGGTGCCAACAAAGGCTCGCGAGGTCATCAATGCCACGTCTCATCCGTGCAATCGCCTGGAGCGCGTTATGTACGTTTTCTGAGATCCGGTCTAATGGCATCGGATGACCCAAGATCGCATGCCGTACCCCTGGGACATCGGTGACGACGAATGGTCGCTGGTCGCCCGGTACCTGAGGTCAATCTGTGAGGAGGCATCGTCGCGGATGCATCTGCAGCCTGAGCTGTTCGATCACTGGAAAGACGACCTTCGCACAGAGTGGAGCAGCGGAACTGTCGATCCATTGCCCTCCGGCCTGCGCGCCACCGACGGATCGCGCCGGGGCCCCCAAGTTCCAGTTCACAGACTGATTATTTGTTGCGATACGGTTTGGCTGTACGCAGAACCGCACCACCCTCACCCACGCCACTTCTCTCGTTGACCTGTCCCGCAGGCGCGAAAGGTCTTCGTTATCGGCCTACCCACCGCGGTGCACGCTTCTCCATGAACGCGGTTCGGCCCTCTTTGTAGTCCGCACTATTGAAGCAAACCTCCATCATCCGCTGCATCGCCGCGACGTCGCGTTTGCTTTCGTCCTTCAGCATCTCGTTGATCGTCAGCTTGGACGCCGCGACCGACAGCGGCGCGTTGTCGGCGATCGTGCGTGCGAGATCGAGCACGTATTCGTTCAGCGCCTCATCCGCCACCATGTTGTTGATCAGCCCGATCCGCTCCGCCTCCGCTGCGTCGATCCGCCGTGCAGTGTAGAGGATCATGCGCGCATGCGCTGGCCCCACCAGGTCGATCAACTTCTTCACTGAGTCGGGCGCATACGCGATCGACAGCTTCGCAGCCGGAATGCCGAACTGGCTGTCAACCGCGGCGATGCGCATGTCCGCCTGCATGGCAATGGCCAGTCCGCCGCCGAGGCAGAAGCCGCGGATCCGCGCGATGATCGGCTTGGGGAAGGCCGCATACTTGGCGCGCCCGACGCCCGCCAACCGCTCGTACTCCTTCTGAGCATTCGCATCCGAGCGATTCCTTTCGAACTGGCTGATATCCGCGCCGGAGACGAACGCTTTGTTGCCCGCGCCGGTCAGGATGACGACGCGCACGCCATCGTCCTCGCGAAATTCGTCCAGTATCTGGCCGAACCCCGTCCACATCTCCAGCGACATCGCGTTGCGCTTCTCCGGCTGATTGAAGGTGATCAGCCCGACGCCCTCATCTTTCGCGGCCAGCATCTTGCCGCCCGCATATTCGCGGGTGACGCCCCCGGTTGGCATGTCATTCATGTCAGATCGCTCCCTTCTTGCGCATCTCAGCGATCTCATCGCCGCTATATCCGACCGAGGCCAGCACTTCGTCGGTGCTCGATCCCTGCTCCGGCGTGGCCATGCGGATACCGTTGTCGAACCCGGTCATGGTGATCGCTGAGGCTACCACGTCCACGTCGCCCACCACGGGCGAATGCATCGGTGTCGCCATCTTCAGGTGCTTCACCTGCGGATCGGCAAACACCTGGTCGATGGTGTAAATCGGTCCGCACGGCACCCCCGCACCCTCCAACAACTCGATCCAGTATTCGGAGGGCTTCGTGCGCGTCACTTCGCTGATCGCCGCATTGATCTCCTGGCGGTGCGCGCTGCGCGATTTTTGGTCCTTCCACTCGGGCTTGTCCTTCCACTCGGGCTTGCCGATCGCCTCGCAGAAGCGGCCGAACACGCGGGCCGAGCTGGCGGCGATGTTGATATGCCCGTCGGAGGTCGGGAACACGCCGGTCGGGATGCCGGTCGGATGGTCGTTGCCGGCCTGGGGCGCCACTTCCTTCGCCATCAGCCAGCGGCTGGCCTGGAAATCCAACATGAAGATCTGCGCTTCCAGCAGCGACGTGGTAACCCAGCGGCCGACGCCAGTGCGCTCGCGGTCGAAGATCGCCATCATGATGCCGAGCGCCAGCAGATTGCCGGCAGTCAAATCGTCGATCGGGATGCCGACGCGCACCGGCCCCTGCCCCGGCAGGCCGGTGATTGACATCAGCCCGCCCATGCCCTGCGCGATCTGATCGACCCCGGCGCGATGCCCGTACGGGCCGGTCTGCCCGAACCCGCTGATGCTACCATAGACGATGCGCGGGTTCACCTCGCGCACTGTGTCATAGTCCACCTTCAGCCGGTGCTTCACCTGCGCGCGCATGTTCTCGACGATGATGTCGGCGGTCTTCACCAGCCGCATGAACGCCGCATGACCCTCGGGCGATTTCAGGTTGAGCGTCATCGCTCGCTTGTTGCGGTGCAGGTTCTGGAAATCGAAGCCATGGCGGTTGCCGGTAATCTCTTCGCCGTCAGTGGCGGGCGGCTCGATCTTGATGACATCGGCGCCCCAGTCGGCGAGATGCCGCACACAGGTAGGCCCCGCGCGTGCCAGAGTCAGGTCCAATACCTTCAGGCCGTTCAACGGCAGGCGCGTCTGCGCCTGCGCCAGCATGGCCTTGTCCATCGGGCTTTCCGGCATCTGGTTTCTCCTCGTTCCCGCCGAGATACTCTGCCGCAATCGGCGATCGCTCAAGTGTGCGTGCCAGCTGGCCTGCTCTGCGCTTGAATGCACCTTATGGAACCCGCGGATCTTGCCCTGGTGCTGGCGGTGGATGGCTCCGCCAGCGTCACCTACGATGAGTTCAACCTGATCGCCGGCGGCATGGCCACCGCGCTGCGCGACAAGGCGGTGATCGCCGGCCTGACCGGCGGTCCCGCCAAAGTGAGCTATGCCTGTCTGCTGCTGTGGTCCGGCACCGGCGCGCAAGACGTGATCGTGAACTGGACGCGCATCGGGAACCAGGCCCAGGCGCTCGCCTTCGCCGAAGACGTGGACAACATGTCGCGCAGCACGGTTCGCCCCGGCGAGACGGCGATCGGCGAGGCACTGCTGCGCGCGCTGACCCTGCTTGCGAAAGTCCCTGCGACACCGAAGCGCAGCGTGGTGGACGTGATCGGCGACGGCCGCTCCAACAGCGGCATCCCGCCTGGGCCGATCCGCGACCGTATGGCCGCCGCCGGCATCAC
>JASHVB010000465.1 GCA_030039695.1 Acetobacteraceae bacterium | reverse complement strand
CGATATTTGTTGTCTCGACAGGTGTAACCGCCCGCCGTTCCCCTCGAACGAGGAGGCCAGCGAACCGCGGTCGAGCCGGCGGATCACACGTCCGCCGAGGCGTCGCCGGTTCGGGGGCAGGACAGGTGTTGTTGGCCGGCCGCCGCGATCGGAGTCCGCGGGCTAACCCTTGCGATCGCGTAGTTGCCCGCCCGGCGCGGATCCTGCTCATCGCACCAATTAGCTCAATCCGCGGCGATATCCGCGACTCGACGGCGCCATGCGAGCACGTTCTGTCGCGGATGGAGGGTGCGGCGAGGCGACCATAAGGCGTGTCATAGTCGCGCCAGCCCGGCGTGGGTTTGGCCGCATGTCTCGCGGCACACGAGACTGACGGCTGAAACCCCGACACCTGATCGGCAAAACCGTCATCGGTTTGCGGCCGCGGTCATCGGCGACACCCTCGGTGCCAGTCACGTGTTCGGCGGCAGTCGGCGCGACCTCGGGTCGCTTCTGGCTGAACCGTCGCGTTATCGTCTCTCACAGAGACGGTGCGGCGCTGGTGACGGCAGCCGGGATGGGAGCGTCCTGGCCAAGGGCGTCTCTTCGCTCGGGCGGCAGGTTGGGAGCGAAGACGAAGCGCCGATCCCCACATGTTGGTATGTCCATTCTAAAATGACAGACCCTGCGGGCGGTGGCAAAATGCCCCTGATAATTACGGACGGGTAGCGGGATGGCCAGACCACGGGAATTCGACGAAGCGGCGGTGCTCGATGCGGTGGCCCGCTGTTTTTGGTCTCAGGGCTACGAGGCCACGTCTGTCAAGGACTTGATGGAGAGGACGGGCCTTGCCGCCGCGAGCCTCTACAACGCCTACGGCGACAAGCGTGCGATCTTCGAGACAGCTCTGAACCACTACATCGAACGCAGCATTGGCGAGCGCATAGGGCGCTGCGAGGCACTGCCTCCCCGCGATGCGATCCGGTCATTTTTCGACGACATCGTGCATCGCTCGCTCGCTGATCGCGAGCACAAGGGTTGCATGGTTGTGAACTCTGCGCTTGAGCTGGCGCCGCACGATCCGCAGCTGCGAAAGATTATCGCCGGAGCCCTTCGCCGGATCGAGCTATTTTTCTTTGCGTGTGCCGAGAAAGGCCAGGCGAACGGCACGATCACACGCTCGCGACCTGCTGACGCCCTGGCGCAGCATCTGCTCACCGTACTGATGGGGGTACGCGTTCTAGCCCGTGCGCGCCCTGAGCGGCCGCTTTTGGAGGGCGCGATCGGGACGGCGCTCACCTTACTCGACGACCGCTAACACGCGACGCGTCAGAGGGAACGCGACAGATCGCGGTGTCGGGGGGCAAGGGCTACTGTAACCTGGTCAGCCAAACTTTCGAACAGTGTCTCCGAAGGCTCTCGAAAGGTCTGACGATGGCCAGGCGACGTGCATTGCCAGGGATGACAGCTCTGGCCGGCGTTGGTGCCGGGTTCCTTGGCTTGTGGCCGAGGGGTCGCACTGCCACTGCGGGTCGGGCCACCTCCCTTTCGGCACCCCACACGGACCCCGAGTGGCGTTCCTGCCACACCCCGTCAGCCTATGATGCGCTACGCCGCCAGGGGACCGAGGTCAGCCTTTCCAGTAAACTCGTCTTCGCGACACCGGCGGGGGCGTGCGCCAGCGCTTTGCCGCTTTTCGCGTCGCAGACCAGGTGTGATAACGACACGGGCCGGCCGGGATGCTGGCAGCCGCTGCCGCCCGCGGTCGCGGAACGCGACATCACACGCTTCGAGATGGACTGTCCCGAAGTTCACTGTGTCAAATGTGGTGGATATCCCGGTCATGGTTTTCCCGATGGGCCGCCTGCAGCGGGACTTCGCTATTGCACGAATGGTGTGGTGCGGCCCTTCGACACCGCCTGAAAAATGGAGCGAGATGTCATGTGGACTCGACAAAAGCTGCTGCGTCCTGCGCTCGTCGCGGCTGCCGCGCTTCTCGGTATCTACATCGCAGGCAACGTCGGCGTACCCGCCGCCAAAGGTGCCGCCCTCGATGGCCGCTTGCCGGCTCCGTCAGTCGATGAGAGGTCGAAGACCGATGGCAACGAGACCCTCATCCTCGCCGGGGGGTGCTTCTGGGGCGTCCAAGGCGTATTCCAACACGTGCGCGGCGTTGTCGACGCGGTCTCCGGCTATGACGGCGGCGCGGCCAGCACCGCCCAGTACGAACTCGTCAGTACCGGAGCCACCGGGCACGCCGAATCGGTGCGGATCACCTACGATCCGCGTGTCATTACCTATGGCCGCCTGCTGCAGATCTTCTTTTCCGTTACCACCGACCCGACGCAGCTGAACCAGCAATATCCGGACGACGGAACCCAATACCGTTCGGAGATCTTCGCGACAACACCGGAGCAGGTACAGATCGCGAAGTCGTATATCGCTCTGCTGGACCAGGCCAAGGTGTTCCCGAAAGCGATCGTCACGCAAGTCGGCCATGACACGGGCTTTTATCCGGCCGAGGCCTATCACCAAAACTACCTGACCCTTCATCCCGACAGCCCGTACATCGCAATGTTCGACCTTCCAAAGATCGCGGCGTTGCGGAAAGTCTTTCCCGCGGAATTCCGGCCTGACCCGGTCCTTGTGCCGGGGCGCAGGTCCTGACGAGCCCTCTCAATGCTTCTCGCTGTCGTCGTCTACCTTGGTGACGCGCTGACGATCCGCAGCCCCGGAATTTTGCTGGTGCTCCGTTCATCTTCGCGCGGTCGGATCAGCCCTGTATGAGCGATCCGGTCCCCGCCATCACCGAAGCGGCTGCGACCGGCGAGATCGCGGCGATCTTCGCGGACATCCGCCACGTGCTGAGCGTGGACGTCGTCAACCTGATATGGCGCCACCTGGCGACAATGGATGGGGCGCTGCCCTGGGCGTGGAGGACGCTGCGTCCGCTCTATGTGGACGGGTCGGTGGTCGGCGAGGCGACGTCGTTGCGCAAGGACGTGGTGCTGCCACCGATGCCCGCGGTTCCGGCCCCGGTGTTTGCGAGTTTAGGCCTTCGGCCCGATGACATGGCGGCGATCCGGGGCGTGCTGGCGGCGTACGACCACACCAACGCGATGGCCGCGCTGGCGCTGACCGCATTGCGCGCGCGGCTGGACGGCCGGACGTCGCCTGATGTCGACGCGGCCGCACCGAAGCCGGCCCTCGCCGCGGCCCGGATCGGCTTGCCCAGGCTGCTGAACCTCAGCGAGATGCCAGCGGAGACTGCGGCTCTGGTGTGGGTGCTGAACGCGCTCGGCACGCGGCGCCCGGGCGCCGTCCTGGCCAGCATGTATCGGCACCTCGCCCATTGGCCGGCGTACCTGTCGTTTGCCTGGTTGCTGCTCGCGCCGCTCGATGGCGACGGTCGACTTGCCTCAGCGATCCAACAAGCGCGTGGCGCGGTATCGGTTCGGGCGGACCCGCTGCTGGCGCGCCTCGCCGGATCGGCACCACCGCCCGCGCAGGCCGCGGCGATCAGCAATGCCATCGAGCCGTTTGCCGGGGACGTCATTGTGAAGATGCTGGTGATCTGCGCGCTCCTGCGCCGCGCAACGGGTTGAGGAAATAGATATGGTCGCCAAAGCGCTCGGAAGCATCGAGGGACGATGACAGTACCGGGCGGGGGCCGTTCCTGCAAAGTGCTGGGGCAGAGCGGCGGTGGCGGTCTCTGGTCTTCGGTCAAGCGGTCGGCGATCAGAGAATCGATGAGATCATCGCCTGCCGGTACGCGCTCCATCGGAAGTTCCTGGATCTGTACTGTACCGGGCACCCGGGGCGGCGGAAAACTTATGGCGCCAGGACGTGTGGGTCCAATACGCGGTCATTCATTGGTGTCCGCGCGATCATTCGCCTTTCGCGCCGGGACACGATCGTGTGGTATGCGACGTGATGATATCGTCGCGAGATCACAGATCCACGCGTCCAAGGCCGCGCGCCAAACGGTTCGTTACCGTTGACCTCGGACGCATGGAGTTCACGTCCGCGTCGTATTCGCGAAGGGAAGGAGCGGCGTCATGAGCCTGAACGATGTCAAAGCACTCTGTTTCGATACCGGTGGCACCATTCTCGATTGGCATACTGGCATGCGAAATGCGTTGGCCGCGGTCGGCTCACGACACGGCGTCGAGCGCGACTGGGCGAAAATCGCCAACGAATTCCGTCGCAGCTCTCTGCAGCGGATCGTCAACCACGGCGAACATGCACCGGCCACGATGACCTTCGACGACGCCCACCGCGATGCCCTCAATCAGCTGCTCGCCGACAACGGGCTTGGCGTCTTCGACGAACAGGAGCGTCGCTCTCTGTGGTGGGATACGATCCATGGGCTGACCTGCTGGCCAGACTTCCCCGACTCGCTCGCGCGGCTGCGCGGCAAGTTCATCTGCGTCTCCTTCACGTTGTTGAGCTTCCGCATCATCATCGACACCTCCCGGCGTAATGGCCTATCCTGGGATGCGGTTATCTCCTGCGAAGCGATCGGCAAATACAAGCCTCTGCCCGAGGCCTACAATACGTGCGCGAAGTTCCTTCAGCTCGACCCCAGCGAATGCTGCATGGTCGCCTGCCACAATTTCGATCTTAATGCCGCGAAAGCGTGCGGGTATCGGACGGCCTTCGTGCGTCGCCCGGATGAATGGGGCACGGAAGGGCCACCCGATCCCGATCCCGACCCACGCCACGACATCATCGTTGCGAGCTTCCCCGAACTTGTTCAAAAGCTCGGGGGATGATGACGGACTGCGGGTATGATCTGGTCACGGCCATAGATGACGTGACGGGAACCGGAGAAACAGCCACCTGCTTCACGACTTCCAGAGCCGCCGGGTGCCAGTCGACCGCGTCTGTCTGAGCGAACATGCGTTCCAGGCCATTGGGCCCTTCGAAAAGACGCGTTGGGCCGGTGAACGCTCGCTTGGCCGGGGACGCAGCGTAGACCGCACGCGAGCTGGTGAGTCCTGGCGAAAAACCCTTCCATGGCGAGACCGACTCGGAATGCGCGTCGGGCAGCGATACGTTGTACGCCGCAGCGATCGCTATGACCTTGGCATGCTGGGTTACCATCAGTCCAACCAGCTTGCCGGTTCCCGGCAATTGACATCGCGCCTTGAAGAGCGTGATTAAAGCCCTTGCCATGACTGGAACGGCCGTTGTGAGGTGGCGCTGAGCCGCGTAGACAACAGTGAGCGCCGTCGGGAAGTCTCTGCTACTCGCTTTTACCTGCTCCGGGGTCGCGAGGACGGCGCCGAGATTGTCGCGTCGGCGGCAAAGAACGCCAGGACACATATAGCGATCGAAGAGATCGAGCCAGCGACCAACGCCCGAATTCCCTCTATCTCGGCATCTCAGCACCTCCCACTTAGCGAGGGCCTTGTCATCGCGCAGGCTATCGTGCATTCTAGAATGGACGTGCCAGAACGCAGGGTGCGGAGCTCGCGGCAGTGCGGCTATTGCGTCGCGAGCGGCGATGGCTTGGATCTCGGCTGGCAGAAGGGATCAACCCAATGGGCCTGGAGCAGCAGCTTGACGCCGTCAAAGCCGGGTTCACCCCCGTCGCATCGGCCGGCAGGGTTGCGCTCTACCAGGCGAACATCGAGGCGTTCGGCGCCGGCATTGCACGGAAGCGCGCGATTCAGAGCGACGATCGCACGCCTAGATTTACGCTTTCGGATCACCGGGGTAGCCCCCTCTCGCTTGCAACCCTGCTGGAAGCGGGTCCGGCAGTCGTCGCATTCTATCGTGACGGCTGGCACCCGCAGACCAACGTGCGGATTCGCGCGTATCAGACAATTCTACCGGAGACCACCACCCCCGGCGGTCGGCTGGTCGGGATCTCGCTGCACCCGCCGGACGCCTCGCTTTCCACCGCCGACGCAAACGAACTCACCTTCGACGCGCTGAGCGAGCTCGGCAACGGGTCATGCGAGGCTTTTGGCCTCGTCTGCCCTTTACCCCAGGACCCACGCACCGCTTCGCGGTCAACCAAAAAGGGGCTGCCAGACATCAATGGGGAAGACGGTCGGGAACTTCCGGTGCCGCCGACCGATGTCATCGCGCGCGACGGTCCCGCTGGCCTTGGCGCGATCGACGTCGACTACCGCAACTGCCTCGAACCCGAGGCCATCCCGACAGCGCTGAACACGATGCGCCCGGACCGATCTCGCCGGGCATCCAAGCGTACCCCCTAAATCGACCGCCGCCAGACGGAGGCCGGTCAGACTGTGGTTTCGAGGAGACACCATGATCCGGTTCTATTTCCACCCTACTCCCAATCCCGCGAAGGTCGCGCTCTTCCTCGAAGAGGCGGGCCTGCCGTACGAAATGATCCCGATCGACACCAGCAAAGGCGAGCAGCACACGCCCGCGTTTCGGGCGATTAACCCGAATGGCAAGGTGCCGGCGATTGTCGATACGGAAGGGCTGGTCGGCAAGGAGGTCCGGGTCTTCGACTCCACAGCAATCCTGCTCTATCTTGCCGAGAAGACGGGTAAGTTTCTCGGCAAGCTGGAAGACCGTGCCGAACTGCTGTCCTGGCTATTGTTCATAGCTTCTGGGCTGGGACCGTTTTCCGGCCAGGCTGTGCACTTCCAGTTCGCTGCCCCAGACGGCCTTGCTTACGCAGTGAACCGCTATCGCCGGGAGGCAGAGCGGCATTACCAGGTGTTGAACGACCACCTCGCTGGCCGGGAGTTCATCGTCGGTGACGGCTATACGATCGCCGACATGTCAGCTTGGGGCTGGCTGGACCGTGCCGCCCGCGTGCTCAAGGGCGAAGCCGATCCACTCGCCGGCTATCCCAACCTGAGGCGACTGTTCCAGACCGTTGACGCACGGCCGGCGGTCATCCGGGCGCGCGCCCTTGGCAAGGATCACGATTTCAAGAAAGTTGTCGATGAAGAGAGCAAGCGCGCGTTGTTCCCTTCCAACTATCCGGCGGCGGCGTGAGAAGAATGACCGAGGACCTGCAAGGTGAAGGGAGACTTCGGTGACCCGACTGTCTGATTTGCCGCCGGCCCAGGCCAAACGTCTGGCCGAAGTTGAATGCCCGAAGTTCGAGACGACGCCCTTCGTATTGGGCCCAGCGCTGTCGCAACGGAAGATTGCCATTGTCTCCTCTGCTGGGTTGTTCCGTCGCGGCACCGAGCCGTTTCGTGGTCGTGATTCCGACTATCGGATCATTCCCGTCGACACCGGATGGCAAGACCTGCTGACGAGCCACATATCCATAAATTTTGACCGCACTGGGCTGCAGGAAGATTGGAACGTCGCATTCCCGCTGGACCGAATGCGAGAGCTAGCGGCGGAGGGAGTGGTTGGCGCGCTCGCGGACACCCATTATTCCTTCATGGGTGCGGCTGATCCGCTTGGGATGGAGCCACACGCACGTGAACTCGCCGGTCGGCTGAAGCAGGACGAGGTAGATTCCGTCTTGCTGACCCCTGTCTGACCCATTTGTACGCGCGCCGTGAGCGCGCTCGGACACTATCTGGAAGAAGAGGGCCTGGCCTCGGTCGCGATCAGTCTGATCCGGCCGCAGACTGAAAACACCAGGCCGCCCCGCGCGCTGTGGGTGCCGTTCGAGCTTGGGCGTCCCTTCGGCCCACCAAGCGATCCGGTGTTCCAGCGGCGGGTCTTGCTCGCGGCCCTGCGGTTGCTGGAGCGGCAGGACGGTCCGGTGTTGCTGGAGGATTTCCCTGATGACGATCCGCGCCGGCAGGCCGATCCGAACTGGCGGCCGCCACTAACAGCACCTGGCAGCGGCGAATCTGGTGGTGCGGCGCTCGCCGCCGGTCTGGAGGCGGAGGTGCTGAGGCTGTTTGACGCGCATCGGAAGTGGGTCGAGCAATATCGCCGGGCTACCGTCGGGGTCAGCGGATTGGAGATCGCGGCGGCCGCCCATTACGTCGCCGAGTGGCCGCGTGGGAACAGTCCGGCGAGTCCGCGTGCAGGATTCTCTTCGCCGCTACTGCTGCGCTTCGCGATCGACGATCTCAAGGCGTACGCTTTGGAAGCGGCGGCTGCGGGCCCAACCAAACCGTCGAGCAGGCAGCTGGGTGACTGGCTGTGGAACGAGACGGTAATAGGCGCGTCCATTCGTACGTTGCGCGCCGCGCTGTTGCACGATGAGGATCAGCGCCTCAAGCTGATCGCTGAGAGCTTCATGATTCCCGGCGCTCGGATCCGCACCACAGAGTGAGGAACGGTGCCGATCGAGGTGGCATCGGCTGGCCGGTTGGGAATGGTAACGCAAGCTGCCTATTTCGATCATTCCGCGCGAGTCTTCCGGCATGTAGAAGACAGGAGCATGCATCTGGCTCTCGCTCGCGGATTGGGCGGGCCTGGAAGGAAGGATCCCATGGCGGAACACCCCACCGAAGGCGGTTTTTCCGGCGCCGGGCACGCGCAAAGCCAGAGCATCCCACGATCGCCAAGGCCGTCTGGAAGGCAAATATCTGCCACGTTCTCGGCACACGGGAATGGGCTGTACGAGATCGTTGCATCTGTCCCGATGCCGAATCTCACGTCAGGCCAGGCGTCGTGTTAGATGCCGTAGCGGACACAAGCTCGCCCATCCGACAAGGTGACAGTGTTATTGATAATTAGCGTTATTGACAATCGCCCAAAAGCCTCACTGTCAACGAACAAAGTCAGGTGTCGAACGACGAGTCTGTGAACAGGGCACGGAGCCCGACATTGCATCGGATTCAGAAATTTGATGTGAAGGGTTCATGCTGTAATCCGCTGGCTGTGGTAGTCGCGACAGTGTTCAGGACGATGGCAGCAGCGAAAGCATGACCAGACACGAACTCCGCTCCACGGTGGCACTCGCCGCCGTATTTGCTGCGAGGTTGCTTGGTCTGTTCATGATCTACCCGGTATTCGCGAGCTACGCTTCGCATCTGCGCGGTGCAACGCCTGCGATGATCGGGTTCGCGCTCGGTGCCTATGGGCTGACGCAGGGTCTGCTACAAATCCCTTACGGCCTCATTTCCGACCGTGCGGGCCGCAAGCCGGTGATCGCCACCGGTTTGCTGTTGTTTGCTGCAGGAAGCATCGTCGCCGCGCTCGCTCACTCAATTGGCGGCGTGACACTAGGCCGCACCCTCCAAGGAACCGGCGCCGTCGGTTCGGTGGTGCTGGCGACGGTCGCGGACCTCACACGCGAGGAAGTGCGTACGCGCGCGATGGCGATCGTCGGAATGACGATCGGCCTCTCATTCGCGGTCGCCATCGTTCTCGGGCCGGTTGTCGCTGCCTTCGCTGGTGTTCCCACCATCTTCTGGTTGACCGCACTCCTGGCAGCTCTGGGTATCGCCATCACCTACGGCGTACTGCCAGCGCAGGTGCGGGTCAGACGCCACATTGACACCGAAACCATCCCGCGACTGCTGGGGGGCGTCATTTGCGACGGCCAGCTTCTACGGCTCGATGCATCGATATTTGTTCTGCATCTCATGCTCACGGCCAGCTTTCTCGCGGTGCCGCATGTACTGTTGCATGCACTCCACGTCCCGGCGGGCCGTGACTGGATGGTCTACCTGCCTGTACTGGCAGTTTCGATCGCACTGATGGTGCCGGCCATCCTGGTTGCCGAGAAGGGTGGCCGGATGAAAGAGGTCTTTCTCGCCACAATAATCCTTCTTGCGGCGAGCCAACTCGTGCTGCTGCTCTGGTCATCCGACCCAGTCGTCGTCGCACTCGCCCTGGTGGCCTTCTTTACCGGCTTCAACATCATGGAAGCGTCGCTCCCCTCTTTGATCACCAAGATCGCACCGGCGAACGCGAAAGGCACGGCGACCGGAGTATTCTCGAGTGCACAGTTTCTTGGCATCTTTGCGGGCGGCGCCGTGGGCGGCCTCGCCAGCGCCACGGCTGGTACCACTGGCGTATTCGCACTGACACTGATTGGCGCACTGTTCTGGTTCGGTGTCGCAGCCACGATGCGCCGGCCTAGTTCTTATTCGAGCTATTTGACCCGAATTGGCGGCGTCGGCTCAGGCAGAATTGCCGAGCTGACTAGCCAGCTCAAGAATGCACCGGGCGTTGTCGACGCTGTCATCGCAGCAGACGAAGGCGTAGCATATCTGAAGATCGACAGGACCCGCTTCGATCCGAACGAAATTACCCGCATCGTCGGAGCTAACGTCTGAGCCACTCAATCAGTTTTCAGTACCGACCGCCCCCGGGTTCGGAGGGTCGATCGCCTTCGTCTGCCTCATGCTGGCATGGGCAGCAGCCGTAATCCAAAGTGCGTGACGCTCGCTAGGCGCGGGAATCCTCACGCGCGGGGATGCCCGACCGAATGCCTATTCCATGCGCCACGATCGATTGCGTAGAAGCGGGGCCTCCGTGCGTGCACGCCGGGCCCCTTCGTCCATCGCGATCCAGAGTTGCGCGCGCTCGATGACCAGCCGGGTTGGCAGGGCCAAATCCAGCGCGAGCGCTTCGTGCGTTCCATAGAAGCGCAGGTTCTCCAGCTCCCCGTCGCCGCCGAGCGTTCCGGACACCGCTTCTTCCGGCACCAGAAGGAAGCGCGCGTTGAAGCGGATCGGGCTGCTCGGTGGGGTGATCGCGCGACAGAGATACTCGAGCGCGTGCAGCTGCGGCGGGATGCCGAGACTTAGCCCCGTCTCTTCCTCTAGCTCGCGCGCCGCGGCGACGGCGATGCCATGCGCCAGGTGCTCGTTCGCCGCCTTGCGTAGCAGACGGTCGGTGTGTGGCGAAAGTTGCGTGGCGGTCGGCGCGGCGAGGTCGGTGGGTTCCACGGCACCGCCGGGAAACACCAGGCGGTTGGGCATGAAACGGTGCTTCGCTCCGCGCATGCCCATCAGCATCGATGGCTGCTCGTCCCGCATGCGCAGCACAACGATGCTGGCCGCGTCGCGCGGACGTGCGGCGTTCGGTGGCGGTGCTTCCAGCTGGTCGGCCGGTTCCGCGCGATGCGCGAGGTCTTCAGGCAAGATCGAATCCTCGGGTCTTGAGATAGGCGGCGAAGCCAAAGCGCTCTGGCACCGAGAGCTGGCGTGCGACATTCTCGCTCCAGCCCACGCCGTCGCGCGGCGGATAGACATCGTTGTTCTTCAAAGCGGATGCGGCGACGGGTTCGCGCGCGCGGCGGCGTTCGTCATAGGCGGCGACTTCGTCGAGCATGGCACTGTCGTCGTAACGCTCGCGGTGCACGACGACGGCCGGCGGCAGGCGCATCGACACCGGCCGGCGGAACACCGGCCAGCCGACTGTGAGGCCCGCGACGGGATACACCCCGGAGGGCAGCGACAGCAGCGGTGTAACGCGCTCAATGTGGGAACGGACGTAGGAGATCGGGCAGGTGCCGAGGCCGACCGCTTCGGCCGCCACCATGAAGGCGCTCATCGCCAGGCTGCAATCCACTGCGGTGTTGAGGAACGTGTCCAGGTTGTTGTTAGCGTGCGGCATCGCATGGCGCTCGCACAGGCGCTGACCACGCCGCATGTCGCCGCACCACACCAGGAAGACCGGTGCGGTGGCGATCCAGTCCATTGTGCCGATCCAGTCGGCGATTTGCTTGATGCGTGTGTGATCGCGCATCACCACGACGGAGTATTGCTGCAGGTCAGATTTGGCGGGCGCGGACTGCGCCGCGGCAAGCAACGCGTCGAGCAAGGAGTCAGGCACCGGCTCGTCGCGATAGCGGCGGACGACCCGGCGATCAAGCAGCGGAACGATGGCGTCGGGCGCCTGTGCGCCGGGAATCTCAATGCCGAAGCGTGCGCGCAGATGTTCTGACCCCATGTTCCCTCTCCGCCCCGCGGGAGAGGGAAGGCGACGGACCCAGGTCCGCCTCAACCTCCGCCTCTGCTCCGCGCGCATCACCCTTGCCGGAAGCGCCAGGGCGCGCAAGCGCGCGGCGCACGTTTTTCCCTACCCGTTGGAGGCGAGGGGCCTAGTGACGGCCTGTCATGTCAAGGGACGAGGGCGAGTGTCTGCCAGACATCCGAGTCTTGGCGTCGAGCGCGACGAGCCGCTTACCGGCGAGAGCGGTTCAGTTTAGCCTTGTTGCGTCAGTGATCTGCAGTCCATCAGCAGCACGGCCGCCGCGCGGTTCCAGATTCAGGCATGCTCTATGGGGGCCTGATCAGCGCCCGAGCCTCGCCGCGTACGTGCCACTGCTCGGAGGGATGTCCTCCGCTTGCGACCGCCGAGTGGCAGATCACCAAGATCGGTAACGGCAGCTCGGCCACTCTCACGGCGTCCTTGGCGGCGCAACGCATCGGGATCGTCGACCAGGCGGGACGGATTGCGCCAGGAACGCGATGGCAAGCATCGGGTACCGGCTGCGACACCATTCAGCGGCAATGACATGGCGCCGATCGAGGGATTTATGCCGGAGCTCGAGGGCAACACCGAGCGGCAGACCCGCTCCTGTCAGACGCTGGCGGCGCCGGTTGGCTGAGCGCCCGACCCGGCGGGGGGAATTGTCATCACAACCTCTCGGGGCCGATCAGCGCCCGCCGTAGCCTCGCGCGGTGCTTTGCCATCCATGGTGGCCCGATGAGGCAATCTGCTCAGAGATTTTGTGAATGATGCAGCGGGTTCGCCTGGATGACGGTGCCCCGCGCATTGCCCTCACTCGCAGCGCCACAGTTTACGGCTACCGGGTCACACACAATGAACATACAAGCCAAACGCCGTCGCCGTGACAGCGATGCGAAATGCCCGTGGGACTCCTTCCCCTCTGCCCCATCCTCCGCGCCGACATCTCACTCGCTAATCATCACCTATTCTGATAATGGCATCATAACATGATATGATAGATACAATGCGCCGCGATCGCCCCGCCCGGACTTGCACTTAGCCGAGACGGCCACGAAGCTGCCATCCCGCAATGACCCGCTCCCTTCATCCGGTTCGCCGATGCAGCGACCGTCCGCGCATGCGGGCGCTGTACTTTGCGTTGATTGCGCTCGCTCTGACCGCCTGCGCCACCACCCAACCCACCGCTCCTGCGCCCCCCACCCCGACGCTTCCGCCGCCGCTGCCGCGGCCGCCCGCGCCACGCGCCGTTGCGCACGCTACCTGGACATTCCAGCGACAGCCCGACGAATGCCGAGCCATCGCGCACGCCGGGCGCGTTACATTGAGCGTTGTGGCCCACGACGCCCGCCCGATCCTGCTGATCCTCGCCCCTGTCCCGCCCCGGCCGCACGGTCGTCTGGAACTTCACTTCACGGGCCCTGCCGGCAACTGGGTGCTCTCTGCGGCCAAGACGCGGTACCGTTCCGCCATTGCCTCCTTTGGCTCCGGCGACACCGGGCTCAGCCAATTGCTGTTCATGCTGTCGGGCGGCACGGTGATCGCGGGGTCCGCCGGATCGGGTGTTCCGCTGCTGAGCCTTCCGCCGTCTGGCGCCGAGGGCGGTCGGTGGTTCGACTGTGTCCGCGAGCTGCGGGGCTGATCGGTGCGGGGCGGCAAACGCAAGCATGCTG
>JASHVB010000464.1 GCA_030039695.1 Acetobacteraceae bacterium | reverse complement strand
TAGGTATGATAGGGCGGCATGATTGACACGCCCAGAACCTCGCGCCAGCCGGCGGCGAAGATCACCAGCCAGACCAGCGGCCGAACGAGCGCGGAGATCAGCCGGCCGCGCTGATGCATGAAGCGCAGCGCCTCGCGCCACATCACGCCGCGCAGGCAGATCAGGTAGCCGCTCATGGTCAGGCGGCGCGCGATGCCGACGGCGCCCTCAGTGGCGACCATGCTCACGCGCCATCCTCCTCGCCAACGGGCGCTGACCGCGCACCGGTCAGCACGCGGAATGCCGAACGTAAGTCGGCGCTGTTGGTCCCTGCAACGATCTGCGACATTTCGCCGGCAGCCATCACCTTGCCCTGATGCAGCACAACGACATGGTCGCCGATCTCGATCTCGTCCAGAAGATGGGTTGCCCAGAGCACCGCAACACCGCGATTGCGTGACAGGGCGCGCACATGCTCCACGATCGCTGCCTTGGAGGCCACGTCCAGGCCGACCGTCGGTTCGTCCAGCACAAGCACGCTCGGCTCGTGCATCAGCGCGCGGGCAATCTCGACGCGGCGCATCTGGCCACCGGACAGCCGGCGCGCCTTGTCCCGCGCCCGGTCGGCCAGGCCGACCTCGTCAAGCACCGCATTGGCGCGCGCGTGCGCGCGGCGGTGGCGCATGCCGTGCAGCGCCCCGTGGTACAGCAGGTTCTCGCGTACGCTGATATCCAGATCGAGCGTGCGCGCCTGAAACACCACGCCGAGCTCGGCCAGCGCCGCGCTGGGCTGGCGTGACACGTCGAAGCCTTGCACCTTGATGCGGCCGTGGCGGGTGTCGAACAACCGGGTGATCAGCGAGAACAGCGTGGTCTTGCCGGCGCCGTTCAGGCCGAGCAGGGCGGCAAAGCCACCGCGCGGCACGCTGAGGCTGACATCGCTCAGTGCGCGGCGCTCGCCGTAGGAGTGGCTGACTGCCTCGACCTGAAGCGCGTCGGCGAAGCCCGCCCGCGGGGTCAGCGTGGCGATACCAGGATCATCCATGGCTGCTGACCGACCGGAATGGTGTTGATCACGCGCAGATCGGCCACGTCGATCACCGACACGTCGTTCGACAGACCGTTGGCGGTGAGCAGGTATTTGCCGTCGGGCGTGAATGCCATATGCCAGGGGCGCTGGCCGACCAGCAGATACTTCTTCACCGTTGCGTTGTACACGGACTTCCCGGTGGCAACGTAGGACAGCACCTTGCGCTGCGGCACGCTGACCACCGCGATGCGGTTCGCTGGTCCCAGCGCGACGAAGGCGTATTGGTCATCGGCGGTGATACTGATGCCGACCGGTTGGATGAAGGTGCTGCGCAGGCCGGGAATGTCGAAGTGGATGGTGTCCAAGACCTTGAACGTCGTGGTGTCGATCACAGTTACCGCGCCGCCAAGCTCGGAGGAGACCCACACCTCGCGCCCATGATCGGTGAAGGCCGCCCAGCGCGGGCGCGGCGGTACCAGGACGTTGGCCAGGTTCTTTCCCGTCGCGTAGGAAAAGAACTGCGCCATGTTGGTGGTCTCGGTGGTGTTGACGACGAGCTGTCCGTCCGGGCTGACCGCCATGCCCTCCGGCTCCACGCCGGTGGCCATCTGCACCAGCGTCTTTTGCGTGTCGATGTTCCAGACGGTGATCAGTGCGTTGTTCTCGTTAGAGACATAGAGCGGGTTGTCTCCCGGCTGGCGCAGCGCCGCATATTCCGGATCGGGCGTGTCGATCGAGCCGAGCACCCGCCAGTTCGCCGTGTCCAGGATATCGATGCGGTTGGAATCGCCGAGGCACACGAGCAGGCGCTTGCCGTCGCTGCTCAGCGCCATGCCGCGGGGGCGCTGGCCGGTCGGGACGGTCTTCACCACTTTCATCGCCGCCAGGTCGATGACGCTGATCGTGTTGTCTTTCTCGTTCGACACATATGCGAGAAAGGCGTTGGCCGGCGATGCGATCAGCACGATCAGCAGGAACGCCAGAATAGCGCGCACGACTCAGGCCTTCCCGGCTGCCGGGAATTTGCACGTGGACTCCGGCCGATCGGTGCCGAGCGTGTCCAGCACCGTGTATTGATGCAGAAATCCGGGCTGCGGCGACATCGACACCACAGTGCGGCCGGAGTCCGACAGCAGAATCGCTTGGCGTACCTGTCCGTTCCAGCTTCTGATGGACAAGCTGAGCCCACGATACGCGCCAAGCTGGAACTGATCGCTTCGCATATACGCCATGATCTTATCCACATCGAGCGACTGTGCGTAGCTCGCCGCCGTGCCAATCATCCGCACCGCGACCCAGGCGTTCATGTCGGTCGCCGTCATCAGCCGGTGCGCATGAGCCATGAACCGGTCTTGCATCTGCTTGCCGCCAAACTCGGTGCTGTTCGGATCCCAGCTGGTCGGCATCAGCCCAGCCGAACCGGCAACCAACCGCGCGTCCCAGGTGCGGTACGGCAGGTAGTCGGCAAACACCGAGTGCCGATCGGCGCACACCAGCACGTCATAGTCCGGGGCGTTCTGGGTGAATACCGGCAGTTGCTGTTGCAGCTCGACCAGCCCGCTGTCGGTTTCGCGTGAACCGGCCCGGCCTTTGTACTGGCGATCGGCGACAATGTGGGCGCCGAACACCTTCGCCGCATTGCGGTACGCCTCGGCCAGCAACACGTCGTCCGGCTGCATGCCATAGACGAGAAACCAGCGCGACCAGCGCTTCCAGATCAGGTACTGCGCCAGCGCATCGGCCAGCATCGCGTTGCTCGGCGCGGTATGGATCAGGTTCGCGCGGCACTGCTGTTCGCGCAGCGCCTCGTCGGGCGCCTCGGCGTTGAACACGACGACGCCGTGCGATGCGCCGGCCTCGGCGATCCGCAACACGCCGGCGGCGGGAAGGTCCGTGACGATGAGGCGAATGCCCTTGGCGATCAGGCTGTTGAGCGCTGGCACGGGATCCTGTCCCGTGCGAAGTTCGACCGTTTGCAGCACGAAGTTCTGCTGCAGGAACCGCCCGGTGGTGTTGTTGTCGGCAACGCCCACTTCGGCGCCGGCGCGGCCATTGTCCGGCGCGGGCGCGAAGACCAGCGAGATCGTATCGACGCTTTGCTGGCAGTGCAGGTAGCCGATGGACAGCGTCGGTGCTGCATCCGCGGGTGCAGCACGTGACCCAAGGTTGCCGCCGAGACCCGCGACAAGTGCGCCAAACAAGGCGCGCCTGCGACGAACCGGCGGTGTGCGCAATGCGTCTCGCGAAACTGGCGGCATCGTCACCTGGACAAGCATTCCCCGTCGCTTGTGGTCATCGAAGAGCAGTTTGCGAAGCGGGGCAAGCAAGCAGAACGGAAAGCTGCGACTCTATTGAAGATGCAGCGCACACAGAGATCACATGGATTTGATGGTTGGGCGCCACACGCGGCCACATTATGTGCTTTGGCAGTCCCGGGGAAGCCGATGCGGAACTTGCTGATTGTCGCTTTATTGCTGTTCCCGCTCGCCGCGTTTGCCGCCGATACCGGCGGCGATCAGGTGAGCGGGGCCACCAACGACTACCCGACATCGGCGCGCGCCGATTACGTGTTCGGCTGCATGGCGGTGAACGGTCAGTCGCAAGACACGCTGGACCGGTGTTCCTGCGCCATCGACATCGTCGCGTCCATCTTGCCGTACAACGACTACGTCTCGGCGGAGACGGTGCTGCGCATGCAGCAGGAGAAGAGCTTTCTGGCCATGGAATTCAACACCGCGGCCACCAAACAGATCGTGCGCCGCCTGCGAGAGGCCGAGGCAGAAGGCGAGGTGCGCTGCTTCTGAGCGTGTCGCGACGGCCCTGTCTCTGTGGCGTGACACATTGTCTTCCCGCATCGGCCGGCTTGTAACACTTTTGGAGCGACTCCCGGCGATCCGCGGTCACAATCCAATTGAAATTCCAACATGCCCGTATCCCGGCCGCAGTGGCACAGGCTTTGCTGCGCACAGCGCATACCTCCTGTTCGCGTCAGCGGCAGGAAGCGGAGCCCACCGGCTGCGCAGCCGGCGGGACGGGCGGCGTGTCAGCGTCGCGCAGCGTCGTGGCTAATTGGGATCAGAGGCCGGGTACGGCTCAAGGGGAGGATCGGGATGACACGCAGTGCACGATGGTTGGTTGGCGCAGCGCTGGCCCTGGCGGGCGGTGCTCTGCTGAGCGGCCCTGCCTGGGCACAGACAGCAACGTCCGGCGCCAGCGCTTCGCTCAGCGAGGCAGCCGCCAATCCCGATAATTGGGCGATGCCGGCCCGGAATTATGCGAATACGCGCTACTCGCCGCTGAAGCAGATCAACGACAGCAACGCCAATCAACTGCAGGTTGCGTGGACCTTTTCCACCGGGGTACTACGCGGGCACGAGGGCCAACCGCTGGTGGTTGGCGACGTGATGTACCTGGTCTCACCATTTCCCAACACGGTCTACGCTCTCGATCTGAACAACAACGAACGAATCCTGTGGCAATACACGCCGACACAGGACCCTAATGTCATTCCGGTGATGTGTTGCGACACGGTGAACCGCGGTGTTGCCTACAGTGACGGCAAGATCTTCCTCCACCAGGCGGACAACACGGTGGTCGCGCTGGACGCAAAAACCGGCAAGCCGGAATGGAAAACCCCGCTGGCCAGCTTCAAGGAGGGCGCCACGGGAACCGAAGCGCCGCTGGTGATTGGCAACAAGGTGATCGTCGGCGTCTCGGGCGGCGAGTTTGGCGTGCAGGGTTTCGTCGCCGCACTCGACGCCGCGAATGGACATGTCCTCTGGAAGGCCTATTCCGAAGGCCCTGACAACCAGATCCTGTTCAATTCGGACACGACATCACTTGGCAAGCCGGTTGGCGCCGATTCCAGTATCAAGACCTGGAAGGGTGATCAGTGGAAGATCGGCGGCGGCGACACCTGGGGATGGTACTCATACGACCCCAAGCTGCACCTCCTGTACTACGGGTCGGGCAATCCCTCGACATGGAACCCGAACCAGCGGCCTGGTGACAACAAGTGGTCAATGACCATCTTTGCACGCGACGTTGATACCGGTGTCGCCAAGTGGGCCTATCAGATGACGCCGCACGATCAGTGGGACTATGACGGCGTCAACGAGATGATTCTTGCAGACCTGCCGGTCAACGGCAAAACCGTTCCTGCTCTGGTGCATTTCGACCGCAACGGCCTCGCCTATGTGCTGAACCGTGCCAACGGCGAGCTGATCGCCGCGCACAAGTATGATCCGGCGGTGAACTGGACCACCGGCGTCGACATGGACAAGGCGAGCAAGGATTACGGCCGCCCGAAGGTCGTGGACAAATTTGCCCCTGGGTCGAAGGGTGTGAACGTGAACTATACCGGCATCTGCCCGGCAGCACTCGGAACCAAGGATCAGCAACCGGCCGCGTATGACCCGGAGACACATCTATTCTACGTGCCAACCAACCATGTGTGCATGGACTACGAGCCGTTCCCGGTCGCCTACACAGCGGGCCAGCCTTATGTGGGTGCCACTCTGTCGATGTTCCCTGGGCCGGGCGGCTATATGGGGCGGTTCATCGCCTTCGACCCGGTCACCGGCAAGACGGTGTGGCAGATCCACGATCAGTTCTCTGACTGGGGCGGTGCTCTGGCGACCGCCGGCAATGTCGTGTTCTACGGCACATTGAAAGGCTACCTGCGCGCGGTTGACGTGAAGACCGGCAAGATTCTCTATAACTTCAAGACGCCGTCGGGCATCATCGGCAACGTGATGACCTTCATGCATAACGGCAAGCAATACGTCGCGGTCCTGTCCGGCGTCGGCGGATGGGCGGGCATCGGGCTGGCTGCCGGGCTGACCGATCCGCATGCGGGCCTGGGCGCGGTCGGCGGCTATGCGGCGCTGAAGGACTACACCGCGCTGGGCGGACAACTCACGGTGTTTGCTCTGCCCGGATCGTGATTCGCGACAGCCTTCCGGTATAAGCAAAAGCGGGCCGGCATCCCCGCGCGGGGTGCCGGCCTTTCCATTGCCGCAGAAAAGGGAATTGAGTGCGGTGAACCGACGTCTTTGCAGGATTCTGCTGATCTTTATTCTCACGGCGTGCGGCGGGGTCGTTGCATTCGCCGCCCCGCCCGGGGACGCGAAGGCCGTCACACAAACCGACGGGCTGTGGACCGACAAGGATGGGGCACCAACGTATCAAATCGGCAAGGATGGCTCGGTCGATTGGGGCACTTTTATCGGCTACCTGCGCTACAATGATACCTGTCTGCGCTGCCACGGGCCGGACGGGGCGGGTTCGTCCTATGCGCCGGATCTGACGCAGGCGCTGAAGCAGATTGACTATTCGCAGTTCATCGCCGCCGTGGCGGGTGGCATCAAGTCAGTGAACACGGCGCAGCAACTGGTCATGCCGTCGTTCGCGAGCGACAAGAATGTGATGTGCTTCATACAGGAACTCTATACCTATCTTCGCGCCCGTTCGACCGGTGCGGTCGAGCGGGGCCGCCCGACGAAACATGCGGCCGCCCCGAAGGGATTCGACGAGGCATCATATAAGTGTCTCGGGATTCCACAGTGAGGATCGGGGTATCCGGCTGTCTGGCGGCGCTTGGACTGGCGATGGGGGTGGCCGGACAGGCCGCCGCGCAGGCGCCGGGCCTCGGCATCGGCGCCGAACTGGTCGACCCACATGTGTTTCGCGTCTGTGCCGATCCGAACGATCTGCCGTTTTCCAACCAGGCCGGTGACGGCTTCGAGAATCACATTGCGGCCGTCCTGGCAAAGGACCTTGGAAAGTCGCTCGGCTTCACCTGGCAACCACAGGTCTTTGGCTTTCTGCGCGTCACGCTGGACGACTATCGCTGCGATGTCGTGTTGGGCATAACGCAAGGCAACGATGAAGTGGCGAATTCGAATGCGTATTATC
>JASHVB010000463.1 GCA_030039695.1 Acetobacteraceae bacterium | reverse complement strand
TCATCGCGTTCGCGATGGTGGTTGTGGTGGTGTCGATCGGTGTCTTTGGTCCGCGCACGCGAGGATTGGCGCTGGAGACCATCTCCGCCTGAACGAGATCGTCCCGTACCACACGCCGAGCAGTTGGTTGCTCCGCGGCCGCCATGTTACCACGCTGACCGAACCAACGGACGGGGGCCTGCCATGGCACGGCAGCTCAAGGTCGCGGTCCAGATGGACCCGATCGACAGCATCAACATCGACGCGGACTCGACGTTCGCGCTGATGCTCGAGGCGCAGAAGCGCGGCCACAAACTTTGGCACTACGAGGTCCGCCACATGTCGCTGCGCGAGGGCGTGGTGCGCCAGGGAACCCGCCGGGAGGAACGTTTGTCCGCTCGCGCCCGTCCTGTCGCGGTGCGACCTCAGCGTGGCGCACATTACCAGCTCGGCGAGATGGCCGCGCTCGATCTTGCATCGATGGATGTCGTGCTGATGCGGCAGGATCCACCGTTCGATATGGCCTATATCACGGCGACGCATCTGTTGGAGCACATCCATCCGCGCACACTGGTGGTGAACGACCCTGCGGCGGTGCGGAACGCGCCGGAGAAGCTGCTGGTTACGCATTTTCCCGATCTGATGCCGCCGACCCTTGTCACCTGGGACCTGGAAGCGATCCGTGCGTTCCGCCGCGAACATGACGACATCATTGTCAAACCCCTGTTCGGCAATGGCGGCGCTGGCGTATTTCGCATCAAGCCCGATGATGAAAACCTCGCGGCGCTGCTGGAGATGCACTTCGCCCGCTCACGCGAGCCGTTGATGTTCCAGCGGTACGAACCCGCCGTGCGCAAAGGCGACAAGCGCATCATTTTGGTGGATGGCGCACCGATGGGCGTGGTGAATCGCGTACCCGCGCAAGGGGAGGCGCGCAGCAATATGCATGTCGGTGGCCGGCCGGAGAAATGCACGCTGACCGCCCGCGACCGTGAAATCTGTGCGGCAATCGGTCCGACGTTGCGCCAGCAAGGCCTGATCTTCGTCGGCATCGATGTGATCGGCGACTGGCTGACCGAGATCAACGTGACCTCGCCGACGGGAATTCAGGAAATCGACCGTTTCGATGGCATCAACATCGAAGCGGCGATCTGGGACAGCATCGAGACGAAGCTCGCCACCTAGCCGCGGTCATCGCTGGGCTGGTTACTAACAGCGAAGCGCGGCGCGCTGCCAGAGGAGCGCCCGTGGCAGGGGCTTCTTGTCACATCACTTGTGAAGACAACCCAGTTGAGCGGGTGCCGTTGAGTCGACGACGGGCCGCAATCCCCGTCGCGCGCCCATTGTAATCGACAAGAGGAAGCTGCGATATGGCGGAGCAACGACACACCAGCAATCCGGGCAACTTTGCCGAAGATCGCGAGAAGGCCTCGCGCGCCGGCCATGTGGGAGGCCAGCGCAGCGGCGGTAATTTCGCCAACGATCCGGAGCGTGCTGCCGAAGCTGGCCGCAAGGGCGGTGAGCACAGCCACGGTGGCGGCGGCGCCGAGCATAACCCCGGCAATTTCGCGCAGGACCGCGGGCGCGCCGCCGCAGCCGGCCGTAAGGGCGGCCTGCGGTAAGTTCACGAACCCCTTTCCGCGTCAGCGAGAGAGGTTGCCGCGTAGCAGCACGTGAGAACGAAACGTACGGAGCCGTTCCTCCCTCTCCTTCGACGCTCAAGCGCCGCGATCCGTCTCGTGCCCGGCGCGGGAGGGGTCTTATGGATCAATACTCGAATTGGTACGTCAGTCCGACACTCGCCGCATCGCCCCCGCCCGCCGCGCCGGTTGCTGTCGTTGATCCCGTGCCCGCGGTCGTCTGCAGCCTCAGTCCCTTGGCGAGATCGACCTGCACGACCGCTTGTGTGCCGCTTCCGGTGGCGCTCTGCTGCGCGCCAACATACACACCACGCGCGACGTAACGCCCGGCCTGCACCGTTGGTGAGCCGTTCGGCGAGCTGCCGACCGACAGACGGTCCAGTCCTAGCGACTTGCGCAAATCGCCCAGTGGATCACCCACCCCCGACGTCGCGCCGGACATCGACGCCAGCGCCGAGCCGAGTTCGGCAATCTGGAACGGACTGAGCTTGCTGGTGCTCTGTTGGAACAACAGTGCAGCGAGGATTTCATCCTGCGGCAGCGATGGCACGCTGGAAAGTGTGATCTTCGGATCCTGCGCGCTACCGCTCACAGTCAGCGTCGCCACGGTCGTGCTCGTGGTTGCCGTCGCCACCAGGTTGATCGATGGGTTGCTGATGCTCGCGCCGGTGAAATCGATAGTGCCGGAGGTGAACGTCAACGTCTGGCCGATCACGTTCAGCGTACCGTACCGCAGATGCAGCCCACCGGTCAGCTGTGGCTTCGTCGCTGTTCCACCGACATGAATCGTCCCGCCCAGTTCAACGTCCAGGCCGCGGCCACGCACGAACACCTGCTGGGGTGCGTTGACAGTGATATGCAGCGCGATGTTCGTCGGAGCCGCCTGAGCCGCCGTCGGTTTTGGCGGTGGTGGCGCACCCGCAAAGCGCACCGGCAAGGTCACCACTGAGCTCGGCAACTTCTCCGGCACCTGCACGTTGGCTTGCCGCACGTTGACCGTTCCGTTGACCGACACAGTACCCGCCACCTGGCCCGCGATGGTGATGTGCGAATCGAGGCGCGCGGTGACGATGTCGCTGGCAATCGGTTCCGCATTGCTGGCGACAAAAACCAGATGTACCGGCATCGGCGGGCGCAGATCGACGGTGCCACTGCCACTCAGCGTTCCCGGACCGGCGCGGCCGCTGAACTGCACGAGCTGTATGCGTTGGCCGTCGGCGCGGAGCTCGGCCGCGATGTCTGACACGTGCATGCCCTGGGTGAAGTCGTCGGCTCCGGCCTGTGCCAATCGCGCGGTACCGGTGACGAGCGGTGCGGCGGTGGTGCCACGAATTGTCGCATCCAGCGTCAACGTGCCGCGTACGCGCCGGCCCTCGGCGGTCAACACTGGATCGAGCATGGTAAGGTCGAGCTGTCCGGCGGTGCGCAGATCCAAGGCGCCGGCGCCCAAAGGCGCAGTCCCGGTCAGGGTCAGATGCGCTGCGCCGACAGTCAGCCGGGTATCGACGCGTGCGCTTTGGCCATTCAGCACCGCGTTCGCTGTCAGATCTGCCGGCGGCATTGCGGCGCCTGGACCAGTGCTGACGCGCACACGCGACGCGGTCAGCCGTATCGTTCCCCGCGGTCGCGCCGCGGTACCCGTCAGGCGCGCATTGGCCGCGATGGTGCCGCTCGCGTGCAGCGATGGGACCGCCACACTGGCCAGGCTGG
>JASHVB010000462.1 GCA_030039695.1 Acetobacteraceae bacterium | reverse complement strand
TCCGGCACTTCGCCGAGATCGACGATCCACTTGCCGACCTGCGCCAGCGAGATGCGGACCAGCCAGCTTCCGCCTTCGGTGGCGCGACGCTTCAGCGCGACCATCGCGCCGAACGCCATCAGGTAGCCGGTGCAGTAGTCGATCGCTGACACCGGATAGAATTGCGGCCCCGGAGTCTTGCCCGGCACCACTTCTGCCTGGCGCGACGTGATGCCGCTCACCGTCTGCACCACCGTGTCGAAGCCGCGGCGCGATGCCCATGGACCAGCGTGGCTGAACGCGCACAGCGACACGTAGACCAGGCCAGGACGAAGCTTGATCAGCTCCTCGGGCGACAATCCGCGTCCTCCCAGCGTGCCGGGACGATAGCCCTGCGAGAACACGTCCGCGTCGCGCACCAATGCTTGCAGTACGTCCAAATCCCGCTGTTCGCGCAAATCGAGATGCGCCGACAGCTTGCCATGCCCGGTATCGAATTCCTGGTAACCCAAGTTCGGCAGATGCGGCGCGGTGATTTTCAGCACGTCGGCGCCATGCTCGGCCAGCGTGCGCGCGCAGGTTGGGCCGGCGAGCACGCGCGTCAGATCCAGCACGCGGATGCCGGACAGCGGGCGATTACCCGGTGGCAGTGGTTCGATTGGCGCGTCACCGATGCGGATCACCTCCAGCAGCGGCAACGAGGCGATGGCTGAGGACTGCGGATGCTGCGCCCATTCGGCCTTGCTGCGCACCATGCCGCCGGCGCCCTTGGCGGCAATGATCGCCTCTTCAAGATCGAGCGCGTTCCAGTTCAGTACCGCCGTTGCCACCGCATCGCGGTTTTCCGCCACGCCGAGTACACTGAGCGCCGCGGCGCGGTGGTTCGGGAAATTGCAGTGCAGATAGCTCCAGCGTCCGTCCTTGGTCGGATAGACGCCCATGATGGAATTGCGGCGGGTGGAGACCTCGCCTTCGCCCAGTTTCATGTAATGGCCGCTGCGCAGCGAGGCAGCGGCGTGGCGCAGATCGACCGCGACCGATTGCTTGCGGCCGGTCCGCAGTTCCCAAAGGTCGGATACCGCAAGACCGGTCGCGGCCACTGTCGCGGAGCCAGCGATGCCGATGCGGAATGGCGTCGGCAACACGGGGTCGGTACCGCCGGTGAATGTGACAGTGTCAGCGCCATCGGCAGGCAGGCCGACGACCGGCAGTATGGAACGAAGGGCAGCTTTCGGCATGAACGGATCCTCCCGGCGCACGGGTTGCATCGTGGTCGTGCGGTCAGGAAGGTCAAGCCCGCCGCACCGTCATTGCGCACCGCGCATTGACCGTCAGGGGTGGATCACTGTTGCGGTACGGTTGATGACAAACGCCTCGTGGCGTTCAAGGAAGTCGAGCGTCACTTCGGCAAATGCTTCTGGCCGTTCGTTGCTGATCGCGTGGCCTGCGTCATAGACGAACACCAGATGGCAGTTCGGCAGATGTTCCTTGTAGTGACGCCCCATTTCCGGCGGCATCACAGTGTCGAGTGTGCCGAACAGCACCAGTGTTGGCGTGACAATATCGCGCAGACGCGCTTCCAGAGCGGCATCGCGGTCCGGCCCGCGCAGCCGCATCGCTAGTGTGCGGGTCTTGGTCACGATAGTTGGATCGGGCGTTGGAAGCGCCGGCATGCGATCGGGGTGGGCGTATATCGCGCGGGCGATCTGCTCCGATGTACCGGTCGGGGGGGCCGCGCCGGCGGGGCGAATCGCCGCAGGCGACTCCAAGACCATGCCGATGACGCGATCAGGGTGCTGGGTGGTAAGCCACAGGGCGACCTTGGCGCCGAACGAGTTACCGAGCAGGTTGTAACGGTCGATGCTAAGGGCGGCGATGGCGTTAGCCATCGTGGCAGCCAGCTCCTGCATGGTTGCCGTGCGCGTGTTCTCGACTGAGTGGCCGAAGCCGGGCATTTCGAATGCGATGACGCGGTGCTCGGCGCTCAGCAGTTCGAGCCCGCGCGACAGGCTTGGTCCGCCGGCGCCGTGCAGGTGAATGAGCGGCGTGCCCTGGCCGGCTTCCAGGTAGCGGATGCGGAAGCCGTCGGCGTCGACGAAGTGTTCCGTGAACTTGGCAGCGGGCAAGATCGACCCTCCCCTGACCCCTCCCGAAAGCGGGAGCGGAATATGGCGCTTCAGATCTCTTTAATCCGTGGCAGGACTTTGCGGCCGAACAGATCCAGCGAGCTCAGCATGGCGTCGGTGTCGCCGCCGCCAGGATCGGTGAGCGAAATATCGAGTACGCCCGCGCCTATTACGTCGCGACAGCGCTTGATCTGTTCAATCACGCGGTCGGGGCCGCCGCAGAAGCTGATCGGCAGGGCCCCCCCGACATTCGCCGGGCGCCGCTCTCCCGCGATGTTGCGCGTGGTGTCGGCCGCAAGCAGCGCATCGCGCAGGCCGGCGCGCACGGGGAATGGCGCCTGCTTGTCCCGGCGAGCGAGCGCCGCGTCCGCCGCGTCGTCGGTTTCGTCCAGGATCATGTTGGCGCGGTAGATGATGTCGTCGCGACCCGGCTCCCATCCGTACTGTGCGCATTGCTGGCGGTAATATGCCGTCGCCTGGCCCATCGACGCGAACGTACCATAGGACACGCCGAGGCCGACATGATGCCGTGCGGCGAACGCCCCCGCCTCCGCGCTGGTTCCAAGTGTATAGATGGGAGCGCCAGGCTGCTGCGGACGCGGCCAGATCGACACGGTGCGATATTGGAAATGTCGGCCCTGCCAGCCGAACGGCTGCGGTTCGGCCCAGGCCTTCATGATCAGCTCCATGCCTTCATCGGTGCGCGTGCGCGCTTCGGCCGGATTGAGATCGTAGCTGAGATATTCGTTGGTCGTGCCGCGCAGCAGGCCAAACACGAAGCGGCCAGGAGCGAGATTGTCCAGCATCGCGAGCTCCTCGGCGACACGGATCGGATTGCTGGTAGGAACGATCGGTCCCAGCAGCGCGACCTTGATGCTATTCACGCGCGCGGCGAGCCAGGCGGCGGACACCACCGGGGAGGGCGTGAGGATGCGCGGCGAATAGTGGTGCTCGGACACACTGACCCAGTCGAAGCCGAGGCGTTCGACGAACCGCACCCGCTCGACCATGGCCTGCAGGCTTTTGGCGCCGACCGCCGGATCGTAGGCCGCCGGCGGCACCGGCCACTCGCGCGGCAGGTCTGCCGGCACTTCGTAGCGGCCAGTCTCGAAATAGGAGATCTTCATCGGTGTTCCTCCCACGGGAACAATTGGCATCGGCTGTAACCGACATCGGGGACGGAGTCGATGCCGTCGCTTTGACGGACGCGCGGGTGCTGCGCACACTTGGATGCAGAAATGGGGGAATGCCAGCATGGCCGCACAGGAAAGTCTGGAGGCGGATTTCATTGTCATCGGCGCCGGCTCGGCAGGCTGCGTCATGGCCTCGCGGGTGTCGGAAGATCCGGCGACTCGTGTAATCCTGCTGGAAGCGGGCGGGCACGACGACAATCGCTGGATTCACATTCCGCTCGGCTTTGGCAAGACGTTCGCTGATGCAGCGGTGAACTGGTGCTACGAGACGGAGCCCGAGCCTGGTGCCGGCGGCCGCCGCATCTACTGGCCGCGCGGCAAGGTGCTCGGCGGATCGTCGTCGATCAACGGGATGGTCTACATCCGCGGCCAGCACGAGGATTTCGATCTCTGGCGGCAGATGGGCTGCACGGGATGGTCGGCACAGGATGTGCTGCCGTATTTCAAGCGCGCGGAGCATCAGACGCGCGGCGCCGATGATTGGCACGGCACAGGTGGGCCGCTGGCGGTGTCGGACGTACCGGACAAGCATCCTCTGCCCGAGGCGTTCATCCACGCGTGCAACGAACTCGGCTTTCCCACGAACGAAGATTTCAACGGCGAGAAGCAGGACGGTGTCGGCTATCACCAGACAACGACGTTCAATGGCAAAAGGTGCTCCACGGCCGTCGGGTATCTACGGCCGGCGATGCAGCGGCCGAACTTGCAGGTGGTGACGGGTGCGTTGGCGGAGCGCATCCTATTCCAGGGACGGCGCGCCGTAGGCGTGTCGTTTCGCCAGGACGGGTTCGTGCGCACGGCACGGGCACGGCGCGAAGTGATCTTGTGCGGCGGCGCCATCAACTCGCCGCAATTGCTGCTGCTGTCGGGCATCGGGCCGCAGCAGCATCTGACCGATCTCGGCGTTCCGGTGGTGCAGCATCTGCCTGGTGTCGGACAAGCGATGCAGGATCACTATTCGGCGCCAATCAAGCTAAAATGCCGGCTACCCATCACGGTGAATGACATCATGATGAGTCCCGTGAAGATGCTGCGCACCGGCCTCGACTACTACCTGCGCGGACGGGGCGCGATGGCGACGATCTCAGCGCAGGTCGCGCTGTTCGCGCGCACGCGGCCGGAGGTGGCAACGCCGGACATCAAAATGTCAATCTCGATTTTCAGTGCTGACAGGCCGCAGGACGGACTGCACAAGTTCTCCGGCTTCACCATCATCGTGTATCAGCTTCGTCCGGAAAGCCGGGGCGAGATCAGGCTGAGATCGCCTCGGCCGGAAGATCCCCCAGCGATATTCCCCAACTACCTGGCGACGGAGACCGACCGGCGGGCAATCATCGATGGGCTCAAGCTGGGACGGCGGATTCTGTCGACGCCACCGTTGGCCCAGTACGTGGCAGAGGAGTTCCTGCCGGGGCCGGCGGTGCAAAGTGACATGGAGCTGCTGGAGCATGCGCGGATGCGCGGCGGCACGGTGTTTCATCCGACCAGCACATGCAAGATGGGAATCGATCCGACGGCCGTGGTCGATCCAGAACTGCGAGTTGTGGGGATCGGCGGACTGCGCGTCGTGGACGCGGCAGTGATGCCGACGGTGGTCTCCGGCAACACAAACGCAGCGACGATCATGATTGCAGAAAAGGTGGCGGACCTTTTGCGGGCCGAGGTACGGCTGGCGGCATAATAGCACTCGCGCCTATTGCTTCTGCGCACATAGCATGCCATATTACGGCAGTTAGTGCGTGCCGATTGGTGCCGTAACACCGGGCCGGCCCAGGCCGGCAACCGAGAGGGAACCGTGCCTAGATGGCTAAGCCGAACATGCCATTGCCGAAAGTAGTGATCAAGGAGTTGGGTCGTCGCCTCGACCAGCAGATGAAGAAGGCCGAAGAGATCGCTCGCGCAGGCGGCGATGTCGCGGGCTTTCTCGAAAGTCTGAGACTTCCGGAAGACGGCGGCAAAGACTTTCTTCCGTTCGACCCGGCGAGCCTCCGCATCAAGCCCGGGCGTGTACACCTCCCGGGCGTTGGTTGGGTTGGTGTGGATGGGCTGTCACCAGCTGTGGGTGCACGGCTGACAAAGATCGAGATTCGCCCCAAGGGCGGGGATTTTATGGTCCATGTGGAGTTCGAGGCTGCATGAAGCACGGCCGTAATGCGCCGGCGACACAAGGTCTGCTGCCTTGTGCTCAAAGGCAATAAATCCCACTCTGTCCAACGGTCGCACCAACCTCAACCTGACCGATATGGAAACCTACCGTAAGACTTTTCGCCGCGAGTTGATTTGGCGGATTAAGATCGAAGGGAACCGCTTTGGAGTCGAACCGGCGATCACGGCGAAGGTTGGTCGAACAAAGTGCCGTGTCTGCAAGCCGGCACGTCCGACTTGTGCTGCGCCTATCAGCAGGGCGAGCGGGTCAACTGGACGGATGGCGTGTACGCGATTCACTGCATTTCCAAATACAATCTGTTCAGATAGACGCAAGGCTCTGGCATGATTGCCCAGCTCACAGGCCACATCGTCTCCCTAGTCGACGGTTCCTGCATCATCGACGTGAACGGCGTCGGCTATCTGGTCCAAGCCTCCACGCGCACGCTCGCCGCGCTGGCCCAGCCACCGGCAACCGCCCGCCTGCTGATCGAGACCCATGTCCGCGAGGACGCGATCATTCTTTACGGCTTCGTCGACCCAGCCGAGCGCGACTGGTTCCGCTTGCTCACCACCGTGCAGGGAGTCGGCGGGAAGGTGGCGCTGTCAGTGCTGTCCGTGCTGTCGCCCAGCGACCTGGTCGCCGCCATTGCGGGCGGCGATCGCACCAGCTTGACACGTGCGCCGGGCGTCGGCGCACGTCTGGCGGTTCGACTGCTCACTGAGCTGCGCGATAAGGCGGGGGCGATGCCCACCGGGTCGCCGGGCGTTGCGTTGGTGCCGCGTGCGACAGGGCCGGCCGAGGACGCGCTGTCGGCGCTCACCAACCTCGGCTACCGCCGCGCCGAGGCACAGCCCGTGGTGGCGCGCGTGATGGAACGGCTGGGCGAGGAGGCAGGATTGGATGCAGTGATCCGTGACAGCCTGCGGGAGCTGGCCCAACGCCCGGCGGGAGCAACGGGCGCATGACTTTCTTGCTCGCGACATCGTAAGACGTATGTGGTCGGCCCGCGCCGGCCATGACACAAACACCCGCACCGGGGTCCTATGATCTCACTGACCGACATACAGGCCGCGGCAAGCCGCATCGCCGGGCGGGTCATGCGCACGCCGGCGCTGCCGAGCCATGCTCTGTCGCGGGCCACGGGTGCGGACGTCGTGTTGAAGCTCGACAACCTCCAGGCGACCGGCGCCTTCAAGGAGCGCGGCGCGGCGAACCGCCTCACGCTGCTGTCAGAGGGAGAAAGAGCACGCGGCGTGATCGCTATGTCGGCCGGGAACCACGCACAGGCGGTGGCGCGGCACGCGCAGTTGGTCGGCGTTGCCGCGACCATCGTCATGCCGAAATTCACCCCCGCCACGAAGGTCACGCGGACTGCGGCGTTCGGTGCAGAGGTGGTGCTGCACGGCGAGACGCTCGCTGAGGCGGCAGCGCATGCGGAGGAGCTCGCGCGTGACCGGCAGCTCGTGTTCGTGCATCCGTACGACGATCCGGCTGTGATCGCCGGCCAGGGCACGCTGGCGCTGGAGCTGCTGGACGCAGCGCCGGAACTCGACGCACTGGTAATACCGGTCGGTGGTGGCGGACTGCTGGCCGGCTGCTTGGTTGCGGCCACCTCGCTTCGCCCGGGCATCCAGGTATTCGGTGTGGAAGTGGAGGCCTACGCCGCGCTGGCCCAGAAGCTGGCGGGTCGAACGGTCTCTGTCGGCGGCCCCACCATCGCCGAGGGGATTGCGGTCCGCGACATCGGCGAGCTGCCGCTGGAGATCGTGCAGCGCCGCGTCACGGACATTTTGGTGGTACCGGAGCGCGCCGTTGAAGAAGCGATCGGCCTGCTCGCCGAAGGCGACAAGATGGTGACCGAGGGCGCCGGGGCGGTGGGAGTGGCCGCGTTGCTGACGTTCGGGTCGCGGTTCCGCAACAAGCGAGTCGGTGTGGCAATCACCGGCGGCAACATCGACGCGCGGATCCTGTCCAACGTGCTGCTGCGCAACCTATTGCGCGACGGGCGGCTGCTACGGCTGCACTTGCAGATACCCGACCGACCTGGCGTGCTGGCCGACATCGCTGGCAAGATCGGCAACAGTGACGGCAACATCATCGAGGTGTCGCACCAGCGCCTATTCGCCGCCTCGTCAGTGCAGGCGGCGGAGCTCGAGGTGATGGTCGAGGCCCGCGACCCGGCACACGCCGAGGCCATCGTCGAAGCACTGGAACAAAGCTACGTGGTGCGGCGGGTGTAGCAGGCCACGAGGCGCGGCCAATTACGGCAACAAACTGCGCTGCCGCCCTGCTACCGCTCCGCACCCACTGTCTGCCGCGCCGCCGCCTGCTGCATGCGACGCTCGGCGATCTGCGCCTTCATCGCCTTCTGCAATTTCTCAAAAGCACGCACTTCGATCTGCCGCACCCGCTCGCGCGAGATGTTGTATTGCTGCGACAGTTCCTCGAGCGTCGTCGGGTTATCCTTCAGACGCCGCTCGACCAGGATGTGGCGCTCACGCTCGTTCAGTGTCTTCAGGGCGCTAGAGAGCAAGGCCTTGCGGCCGGACATCTCCTCGCGGTCAGCGACGGTGGTTTCCTGGCTCTCCGATTCATCAACGAGCCAGTCTTGCCACTCGCCCTCCCCATCCTGCCGCACCGGCGCGTTCAAGCTATGGTCCGGCGCGGCCAGCCGGCGGTTCATGCTGACGACGTCTTGCTCCGGCACGTCGAGCACGCGGGCGATCTTCGCGACTTGCTCGGGCTGCAGGTCACCATCGTCAATCGCCTGCATCTGACCCTTCAGTCGGCGCAGGTTGAAGAACAGTTTCTTTTGCGCGGCAGTGGTGCCCATCTTCACCAGCGACCACGAGTGGAGGATGTATTCCTGGATCGCGGCGCGGATCCACCACATCGCGTAGGTCGCCAAGCGGAACCCGCGGTCCGGATCGAACCGCTTCACCGCCTGCATCATGCCGACATTGCCCTCGCTGATCAGCTCACCGACCGGCAAGCCGTAGCCGCGATAGCCCATGGCAATTTTCGCCACGAGTCGCAGATGGGAGGTGACAAGCTTGTGCGCCGCCTCCATATCCTGGTGGTCGCGCCAACGCTTCGAGAGCGCGAGCTCCTCCTCGGGCGACAGCATCGGGAATTTGCGGATCTCCTGGAGATACCGCGACAGATTGCCCTCGGGGGCAACGTTGGTGACGGCAGAGGCCACGGAAGGCTCCTTTCGTCGGCGGGTCCGGTCTTGCCCATTTTCTGGCGCAGGACGTGGGCCTAAATGTGGTTGAAG
>JASHVB010000461.1 GCA_030039695.1 Acetobacteraceae bacterium | reverse complement strand
GCAACAGAAGCCGGGGTTTGCGTCGTCCTTGCGATTCCTGCGGCAATGAGAATCGCCGCCTGGATCACCGTGAACACGGCCATCAGGGCTCCCAGCTCGATATGCGCAGCCAGAAGGGCTTTTTTCAGATCATCCTTGTTCTCAGTTGCCCCCCAGACCGCAACGTTGGGGATTGTCGTGCCCAGGGCAATGATGGCCGGCACTGCGGCTGCCGTCAGGGTCAAAGCCATGCCGATGCGGCCTCGCCAGTTCTCCCAGCTGGCGACGACCATGTCGTTGGTTGTACTGCTACTCAGCCGAACGTGACCAGCCGAGAACACGTCGAATTCTTCAGTGACGCTCGAAGTCCCGCCGCCGCGCAAGGCCGTCCATCCCAACCCGAACTTGATTTCCTCGCTGGCCTCCACGTTGATCTTTGGCCCAAGGAGGGCGTCCATAGCGGTACCGATGCCGTAGTGCGTGTAGCTGCCGTTCCAGAATGTCTGCTCGATCCCAACAATAGCGTTGAGCGCGGTCCCCAGCGATCCAGTCAGCTCGTTGAGGCGCTTGATAGTGGTCTCGGTCGCTCCGAGTGCAGCGTTGGCCAGCCATGGCCACGCGTTGGCCGTGTTGTATGTCACCGAGTAGAGCGATGAGCCGTCAGCAACGAGTTCGAGGCTTTCGGCCGTCGCCTCCGAAGAACTCGGCGTCACGAGTTGGTACTCGCCGGTGGTATAGAGGAGGAGGCCATCGCGCCATGGCGACTTGTCGGCGTCGCCTTCCTCTTCTGGCTCCTGCGGATGGGGCGGGAGCTTCCCTTCCATTTCATCGTCCGGCTCGCCCATCCGGAGGTAGGTATAGGCGGCAGTGGCGGCGCCTTCCGTGCTGGTCGGAGGCGGCGGTGCGACCTTGACACTGAAATAGCGGTTGGCGACGTCGTGCGCCGAATTCTGCTCAGAGTCGTCCCCGTTTGCAGGCTTCGTGCTCGTCTCATTGTTCATCATTCTTCTGCTCCGCTCGTCAAAGCACTTGCACGGATTGTGCTGGTCAACGTCGGGGAAGGGAAAACGAGGGGCTGCGTATCTGGCTTGAGGGCGTTGGGTGAATGCGCAGCCCGAGTCTGGGCCGTCCAGCCAATCACCGCGCGGTACTGACAGCCGAGCGATCGGGTAGAACGTCGATGATCGTCCGGCGCTCAAGGTCGACCGCGATCGTGCCATAGTAGAGGCCCTTCTTTGACGCCCATTCGTCAAGTCCGACGATCCGAGGAGCCGACTGATCGGGCAGACTCTGGCCGCGCAGGTGAGGCAATATGTAACCGCGCGCGGCCCGACCGGTTGCTGTTGAGTACCAGAGAGCTCACGCGGAAAGCAGGTCGCGTTGCGCCCGGGATGCGCCATCGCCAATGATGCCTCGTTCGCGCAGGGCCTCGGACGGATAGACGCCGTAGGTGCGACGAAAGAGCTGTGAGAAGCGGCCGGCATTGGTGAATCCGTGCGCGGCTGCAATGCTGGCCAGTGACTGGGTTCGCCTGTCACTCAGTATGTCCACGCGAGCGGCTTCGAGGCGGAAGCGTTGCAAGGCAGCCGTTGGCGTCATGCCGCGGAAACGGCGAAATGCGATCTGCAGAGCACGCACACTGCAGCCGGCTTCATCGGCGATTGCGTCTATTGTCACCGGCACATTGACGTTGGCGTGCATGAAATCTTCGGCCCGTTTCACATTGCGCGGGGCACAGGAGGACGTTTGTCTGTGTACTGCGTCCGAGTAATTGTGCCTCAACCCGAGCAGCAGGCAGAGCATGAGGTGTTCCTCGAAGCTACGGGCGGCGATTTCGTTTGCCAGCAATGAGTCGGACTGCTCCAGCTCGATGAACAACGAGCCAAGCAGGCGGCGGATCGTGGCGCCGGCACCACGCGTCACATCGAACACCGGGTGAAATGCCAAGCCGTCGGCGCTCTGCCCGTTCAGCAGAACCTCAAGCTTGCTACGAAGGTAACCGGCGGGGATCCTCATACCGAGCCGACTGTTTCCGTCACTCGCTGTAGACCAAGTGCCCGGCAGATCCTCGCGCATCATGCCGGCCGACGTATCGATGATCATTGTGTCGTGCGAGTATGGAACCCCTAACTTGCCCCCGCCCCGCTCGAACACGCAAACCCAGAACGCCTCCACCACCGGCGAGCGTATCTTGAACCGGGTCGCGCATCGGTCCGCCAGGAGCACGACGCGAAGCTTGCCTAAACTCGCATGCGCATATTTCGTTTGATAATTTTCCGGCTCGTGACGAAATCGTGTCCAGTCCAGTGGCGTCCATTCGCGAGACCTGTCGTCGTCCTCGTCCAGCAAGGATTTGTCGTTGCGCAAGAGGTTCTGCCGCACCAGTGAGCCCAACCGACGTGGATCGACAACGTCAACCAGGGTCAAATGAGCAGACATGACGAATACCTGTCCCCCCCTCAACCGCATCATTTGATCACCATGGGACGCGTATCTCGGTTACGCCAAACTGTTGCGGCCGAGTTGACCCAGATAGCCGGCTTTGTCGACAACGTCCGCTTCAGATCGATGCGCCGTGAGGGGTGAATTGTATCACTTTCGACCTGGCGCGACGAAAAAGGCTTTGGCGCGTTGGCGCACACATGCCCGGCATCACGAAGTGAAGCAGAAGGGGCGTTTTGAGGTTTTCGAGGACTATCACCTGCGCGTTGGCCAGCTCTTAGCTGCGGGGCGCAAAAGAGGACATTTGGATCAAGGCAGAGGTTGACCGAAAGCTGCGCGCTCGCCAAACGCCCGCAGCTGCTGCTCCGAGGATGTATCACTGGAGCAACTACCGCTAAACTGGAAGCAGGCGACTGCTTAGTGGCCCGAGTTCGTCCGCCGATAAGCGGACTCCAATCATCGGCCCAGCCTCTCTGATCGTATCTGATCGACTTCCCCGTGTCTGACATGCAAGCCTCCAGTCCGACAGTTAGCGTTCCCGGGCCGGTCCGGCGAGTGTGGCCTCAATGTGTTGGAGCGCACTATCGAATGTTGCCATAATTGACACGTCCATGCCGAAGGGATTGCGATCAACAAGTTGAACGGCGAGGCTGCCTTGGATCGTGCTCCGATACGTCTCGATCGTCTTACGCAACCTGTCAGCCCTCGTACGGCGCTCATCGGCCGCCGATCGGTCGAAATCCATGAGGGCTGCAGTCAGCACCACGGTCTCCCGCCCCTCAGTCAGACCAGACAGGCCGCGATCCGCGATCAGTGTCAGTTGCTCGTCCTCATAGCCACGTAGCTCGCGTGTAAGTGCTTCCAGCCTGCCATCGACAACTTCCCTGGCTTGCATCCAAATGCTGCGAACCCCGGATGAGGGAGCGACGGCTTCGTCACGAGCGTGGACATTGACGCCCAACACCCGCAGCACCCAGTCGTTTTCGTCGTCGCTGGCCATTATAACTCACCTACTCCGTGGACGGGACTTTGATTGTCTGGATATCGTCTGCAATTGGTTTGGCGTGACCTTTGATCAGGAACGGGCCGGTATCGACGATCTCGCGCAGGGCAACGCTCGGAACATCCTTGATGCCTTCGCGGATCTTCCATTTTGCATCGCGCATGCGGCCGGTGATCGCTTTGACCTTGCACAACTATTGCCGTCGTCACGACCACGATGCCAATGACGGTTTGCAGGAATGCATGACCGACATCGCATTCGTGGTGCGATCCGTCGGTAGCAAACTCGACGGTCAGCGTCCCCTCAAGCACGTAGATGAATACCTGAACCGGATGCACCATCCACTGGGTGACAGTTCCTGGCTGTCAGCACGTTTGAGGAGAGCATTGGGTTCGGCATCAAAGGATATGACAGGGGCTCCCCTTCACTGTTTCTGTATCCGTAGATACCCAAGTCGTCGTGACAGCGTTCTCGCGTGCGGAGCCTGGCTGTGCTGTGCTCGTCGGACTGTCGATCGACTTGTCTAACATGGCGCTTTCCCTGATGCGCAATCATCTTGCCCGAATTGCCCTAGCGGTGATAATAGGTAGGAAATTCGTGTCACTCATGACGGAATTTCCTGGGTATGGCAGGCTCGCCAGCCGATATGGGCATTTTGAGGATCGTCACCTCGGTCCATCGGCTCAGGATCAAGTGACGCTCAAGGAGAACCACACTATAAACGGCAACAGTCGCACCCATTATCGCCATAACAATTCGCATTTCGCTTAGTTCCGCGCGCAAGATATGGAGTCCGTAATGCCGCGGTACGCCCGGCCAACTCCCCCGGACACGCCCAGCAGTGAACGAGCTGCGAGTTCGGGAAATCCGATACGATCCAAAAAAACACTTCTAATACGGGTTGTACCCTCGCCACGAATGCATGGTGGTTCATTGTGGCACCTCGTTACGGGCAGTGTTGACCAACGCGACCGCTGCCCATCGGACCCGGCCAGCGGATGAGGGCGTATATGAACTGGCCGTAGCCGCTGTCGGTGGCTGCAAACATTCCGGGTGACTGGCGAGTCCGGGAAGGGATTTGACGTCCCGCGAAGCCCCTGCCCGGTAGGGCGATGACTTGAGTAACAGGTTGCCTCTTGCCCGGCAGCGAGTCCTGAAGCTGAGCCGAAAAAGTTGCGAAATTTCGCCGAAACGCGGTTAATGTGAGCCTTATGGCCGACTGTGCCTTTGGTCCGTTTCGGCTGGATGCACGAAACAGCGCGCTGTTTCGCGGAAGTGAGCCCGTTGCGCTCGGGCGGCGAGCGGTCGCCCTGTTGCACGCGCTGGCTGAACGGCCGGGAGCAATAGTGTCGAAGAACGCGCTGATCGAGGCCGCGTGGCCGGGTCTTGTGGTCGAAGAAAGCAACCTAAGCGTGCAGATCACAGCGATCCGCCGGGTGCTACGCGAGGCGCCCGGGGGCGACCGCTGGATCGAAACTATGCCCCGCCGGGGCTACCGTTTCATCGGACCGGTCGTCTCGAGCGTGGAAAACGACGTCACCGAGCCGTCGCAGGGGGCCGACGTCTTGGCGGATGGCGCGTCGAGCTCGCGCAGGGAGTCCGAGCGCCGTCAGATCACCGTGCTCTCTTGCGAGCTGGTGAGCACGGTGAAGGGAGCTAGCGGCAAGGACCTTGAGGACCTGCACGAGGCGGTCGGGGTGTTTCAGCGTTGTGTCACAGACACAATCGATCGGTGGGGGGGCTTCGTTGCCAGATTTCTGGGTAATAGTGCGCTCGTTCTATTCGGTTATCCCGAAGCGCACGAGCATGACGCCGAGCAGGCAGTCCGCGCCGGGCGCGAATTATGTGCGACAGTCAGGGCACTTGGAGGCGACGCGAATGTGCCGATGCGCTCCCGGGTCGGCATCGCAACCGGCGTAGTCATCATCGGTGAATTTGCCAGCGCTGGCGCAGTTCTGGACCACCAGATTGTCGGGGATGCGCCGAACGTTGCAGTAAGATTGCAGATATCGGTGCCGCCCGACACCGTGACGATCGACGCAGCGACCCGGCGCCTGATCGGCAACCTATTCGACTGCCACGAAGCCCACGCAATCGAAGCTACGAACGGGACTGAGCCGGCCCGCGTTTGGCAGGTGCTCGATGAGAGCGTCGTCGAAAGTAGGTTCGAGGCGTTGCACGGATCGGCGCTAAGCCCACTCATTGGCCGCGGTGAGGAGATCGACTTGCTGTTACGCCGCTGGGCGCGCGCCAGAGCGGGATGCGGACAGATCGTACTCATGACTGGAGAAGCCGGGATTGGCAAATCGCGTCTGGTCGCCGCGTTGGAGGAGCAGCTTCACACCGACCCGCATTTCCGCCTGAGTTATTTCTGCTCGCCATATCATCGGGATAGCGCGCTGTTCCCCGTGGTAGAGCAATTGAACCGAGCCGCTTGTTTCACCCCCTACGACACACCAGCACTCAGGCTCGATAGGTTAAAGGTATTGCTCGCTCGAGCAAGGTTACCGAATGAGGACATTGCATTTATTGCGGACCTTATGTCATTGGCATCGGATCATCACACGTTGCTAAGGCTCACTCCGCAGCGCAAGAAACAGCGGACGCTGCAAGCGCTGATCCGGCAGCTCGAAGGGTTGGCTAGCCGACAGCCCGTAGTGGTGATCTTCGAGGACGCACATTGGATTGACCCGACATCGCGCGAACTGCTCGACCTTTTCGTTGAGCGCATCCACAAACTGCCTGCGCTACTGATCGTGACGTTCCGCCCTGAGTTTCAGCCACCCTGGGCCGGGCAGCCGCAGATAACATCGCTGGTGCTCAATCGCCTCGACTGGCACGACCGGACCGCGTTGGCAGAGCAGATCGCCGGGAAGGCGCTGCCGGGCGAGGTCGCTAGGCAGATTGGCGACCGAACCGACGGCGTGCCGTTGTTCGTCGAGGAGCTGACCAAGAATATTCTGGAGAGTGGTCTGCTACGCGAAGAAGCTGACCGCTGGATGCTCGACCGCACGCTGCCGACACGGTCCATTCCGACAACGCTTCACGCCTTGCTGCTGGCGCGGCTCGACCGCCTCGGGACGGGGCGACGGGTGGCACAGATCGGCGCGGCGATCGGCCGCCAGTTTTCGTACGGGGTGCTGCGTGCTGTCTCCCACAGCGTCGCCGACAGTGATTTACAGACCGCGCTGGCCCGCCTCGTCGCTTCCGAGCTGGTCGTCCAGCGCGGTACACCGCCGGACGCAGTGTATAGTTTTAAACACGCGCTGGTGCAGGACGCCGCGCAGGGAAGTTTGCTGCGCCAAGCCCGGCAGCGGTTGCACGGAGAGATTGCGGAGGCGCTCGAAATTCAATTTCCTGACGTTGTGGATAGCCAGCCAGAAGTCGTTGCGCAACATTATGAGGAGGCCGGTTGTGCTGAGAAGGCCTTGGCTTATTGGACCAAGGCGGCTGATCGGTCTGTCGCCCGCTCGGCGCTGGCGGAAGCGGCCGCGCAATTTCAAAAAGGACTAGAACAACTGGCACTGCTGCCGGACAACCTTGAACATCAACGACAGGAGCTCGAGCTTCGTAGTGCCCTCGGTGCTGTATTCCTCACCGTCAAGGGCAACGCAGCGCCGGAAACGGGCCAAGCCTATGCCCGGGCACTAGAGCTGTGGCAGCGTTTAGGTTCTCCTCCGGAGTTCCTTCACGTCCCCTGGGGAAAATCCCGATATCACATCTGCCGCGGCGAATTCGATCTGGCTTTGCGCCTGGCCAAGAATGTGCTGCGCATGAGTCGTGAACGTAATGATATCGCTGGGCTTCTGCTGGCTCACTACTCCTTGGGTCACAATCTGCTGCTCGCCGGCAGGTTTGCTCAATCCCGAAGGCATCTGGAGGAGGTGCTTGCGCTTTATGACCCGATCGCTCACCAGCCGCTTGTTCGTCTGGCGGGGCGGCACCTTCACGTTAATTCTCAGGCCTTGCTCGGGCTCGCCCTGTTCTGTCTCGGATATCCGGACCAGGCAGTGGCGCGGAGCGGTACGGCAATCGCGGAGGCTCGGAGGCTCAAGCATCCGCCATCACTGGCTAATGCACTTGCGAACAATATCAGGCTGCTTTCGCTGGTTGGTGACATGGGACCCTTCGGAGACCGGGCGAACGAGCTCTCTGCGATGGCCACCGAGCAAGGGTTCCCTCTCTGGCACGCCCTCGGAACGACATTTTGTGGATGGGCCAAGGTCAAAAGTGGTTACGTGAAGGAGGGGATGGACCTTTTGTGCAGCGGCTCGGCGGCATACCGCGCTACCGGGGCTGCGTCCTTAACGTCTTATTCTCTGGCTTTCCTGGCGAGAGCATTGGAGTTCGCCGGGCAGCTCGATGAGGCCGTAACTCGGTTGGACGAAGCCTTGGAGATCGTTGCTCGAACCGGGGAGCGCTTGTTTGCAGCGGAACTCTATCGGCATAAGGGCCAGCTGATGCTGCGTCAGGGGAATACCCGTTCTGCCGAGGAGCTATATCGCGACGCGCTTCGCGTCGCCCGCAAGCAGCAAGCCAAACTCTGGGAATTACGCGCAGCCGCATGCCTTGCCCAGCTGCTGTACGACCACGATCGCCGCGCCGAGGCACGCGAACTTTTTGCGCCGGTTTATGCCTGGTTCTCCGAGGGATCAGCCACGCCCGATCTGAGAGAAGCACGAGCTCTGCTCGACACACTGGGCACCAAAGATGCGGGTATGCCGGGCGAGACATCTGCGCCGATGGTGTCGGCGCCGAAGGGGAGGACATCCCGCGAAGGAAGCGGAGACGACATGACACTGACAGAGGGGGTGGCCGCGGTATTAGGGTCGCCGTGATCTCTTTCAGGATTGATCGTAACGCAACAATCCGAGTGGGGTGAGCGTCGATGAGGGTGCTGCCCCGCGGATACACGAGCGCAGATTTGAGATTTTCCTTTGCGGTGTCGCCGTTTGATTAAGAAAATCGCCCGCACACGTTGCAGCAGCGTGGGGGAGCAGCGATGGTCGGCGAGGGCGAGGAGGATCGACAGACCTGGGCCGTTATGTGGAGTGTGCAATTATGCCGAGTCGGCGGCAGCGAACGTGCGTTCGGCGTGCGCTGAAGTTGGTTTTCACTCAGCATAATCCTTTGCCCCTTCAACCGCCTTGATCATTGCCAAGGAGAGCATGCAAGGTTGTGGGGAGTCTGGCCGCCTCGGCTAGGTTGTTGTTTCGCGGCGAGGTGGTGGACGATGGCGAAGCTGGTATGGCGGGTAAAACTGGTGGCTGAGCTCGGCTCTGGCACGATCTGCGAGACCGAAGTGGCGGCGATCGAGCGGGACGACTTTGCGACATCCGACACGCTCGGTTTGACGCTGGGCGAGGGCAAGTGGTTGACCGCAGCCGTCCAGGCGGAGATCGTGCGTGCGCAGGTTGCCGAGGTGGGGGCGGTTCCGATGGTGCGAGCATTGTGGGACGAAGCTCCAAAGCAAGGGTTACTACCCCGCCACATTCCGGTCGCTGTTCGGTGATGTAGCGGTCAGGATCCGCCGGCTGCACGCCTGCCATTGTCGAGCCGAACTGCCAGAGCCGAAGAGTTTCGCAGCATTGCTGCCCACCGGGGGCATTGCTCCCGAATTAGCCTATGTCACATCGAAGTTTGCCGCACTGGCGCCATTTGCGCGGGTGGCAGATCTGCTATCTGAGCTTTTGCCGATCGGCGGCGCGGCGAACTCGGGCACAGTGCGCAACCGCACGCTGCGGGTCGGAAAGACAGTTGCGCAACTGGGACCGACCAGTGCCCCGGTGTTGGAACCCGATACGGTCACGCCGGCGGTGATCGTCGGGCTTGACGGGG
>JASHVB010000460.1 GCA_030039695.1 Acetobacteraceae bacterium | reverse complement strand
CAATCGAGGACATCGAATGTCTGGCCGACGATGTCGATGTCGACCTGGAGGACAATCCCACCGCGGCGTCGTTGCGAAAGCTTGCCTCCGCCCTCGGCGAGCTCGCGACGTACATCACCAACAATGCGGGCCACGTGGTGAACTATGGCGAGCGCTTCCGCGCCGGCGAACGCATCTCCACCGGCTTCGTGGAGTCGGCGATCAACCAGATCGTCGACAAGCGTTGCGACAAACGTCAGTCGATGCGCTGGACACCCCGCGGCGCCCATCTACTGCTTCAGGCCCGAACCCGCGTTCTCAACGGCGACCTCGATCAACTCATTCGTCGCCGCTATCCCGCGTTTAGGACGCCACAGCACACCAGCATTGCCCCCGTTTTGTGATGGGCTCCGATACGGCGTCCGCGGGTCACTTTCTCGTCCGTGGCGGCGTACAGCACGGCCAGTACCTCTTCCAGATGCCGCCGGCGCACAGCCTCGATCAGCGCGAGCTTGTTCGGGAAATACTGATAGAGCGAGCCGATGCTGACGCCGGCAACTTCGGTGGCGGCATTGGTCGTCAGGCCCTTCCAGCCGCGTCCCCCCCAGAATATGAGCGACGGCGTCGAGGATCGCGACGATGGTCGCCCGCGAGCGCGCCTGGCGCGGGGCCTTTCGCATCATGCCCGCCGATGGCGGAATGCGAGTTGTCACATGTGGCACCTCCCGACGAATATGAGCAATATGCTCGCTTTCCTCGGCCTGTCGAGAGAAACGCGGATATTCTCGGGTGGAGCAGATCTTGGCTGGGAGCAAACAAGATGCGCCGTATCGGAAGCGTGACCTGCCACTGTTTCTCGGTGTCCGCTTCGTCACCGAAGCGGCTGCGTTAGCGCAGTCAGTTGCCATCGGGTGGACGGTCTACAGCGTATCAAACAAATCATTGGCGCTCGGCGTCGTTGGCATCGTGCAGTTCATACCCATGTTCCTGCTCACGCTTCCCGCGGGCGAACTGTGCGACTGGATTTCTCCGCGACGGGTGTTGCTTGCCGGTCTCGCGCTCCAAAGTCTTTGTGCGTTTGGCTTCATGGCACTGGCCATCGTTCCTTCATCGGTGCTGGGGCTACTTTACGGGGTGCTGCTACTGTTTGGCGCGTCACGCGCGTTCGTCGACCCAGGTAGTCAGGCGCTACTACCGTTGCTCGGACCGGCCGAGCGGCTGCCTCGAGTGATCGCATGGGGATCATCGGCCTGGCAGCTTGCCGTAATCGTCGGGCCGGCATTGGGGGGCTTGGCTTATGCATTTCGCCCAGTCGCTGCCTATGCCATCTGTGGCGCAGCGTTTCGGCAGCAACGCTTGGCGTTGGGGCTCTCGGTGGACGGCGCGTGGCGGTCGCTGAGCGTGCGATGTTTAAGGAACCCATCGCACGCGTTCTTGAGGGCATTGTATTTATCTGGTCCCGGCCGCTCGTGCTCGGCGCGATTTCGCTGGACCTGTTCGCCCTGCTTTTGGGCGGAGCAACCGCGCTGCTGCCGGTATATGCGCGTGATATCCTGCATGTTGGACCGACCGGTCTGGGGCTCATGAAAAGCGCGCCCGCCGTTGGCGCTTGTCTTGTCGCCCTCTTCCAGGCCCGGAGTCCACCGGATCGGCACATCGGCCTCAAACTGTTCGCTGCCGTGGGCGTGTTCGCTATTGCGACCCTGATCTTTGCAGTCTCCGTTTCATTCATCCTGTCTCTGACGATGCTCGTCGCCCTGGGGGCCAGCGATATGGTGAGCGTCAACATCCGTTCGTTGCTCGTCCAACTCGCAACACCCGACGACATGAGGGGCCGCGTTTCGGCGGTCAACATGCTTCTGATCAGTGCCTCCTCCGATCTCGGAGCATTTGAATCCGGACTCACCGCAGCGCTCCTCGGGACAGTACCCTCCGTCGTACTCGGCGCTGCTGGCACGCTCCTTGTGGTGGGGATTTGGATGAGCGCATTTCCGGCTCTCAGAACGGCTGACCGCCTTGTGTCAGCCGGACCGATGTCGCGCGTTGGCTGGCCTCGGTGCGTCTCGTGCGAGGCTGACGGCAGCTGCCCCGGGCGTTGGCGCGAACAACGGCGCCAGCGGCAGGATCGTGGCCAGCGCGACAGCCAGCGGGGCGTCCGGGGGATTGGGCCCGCCAGGTTGGCGGGATCAGCCACCGTCATCATTGCGCGCGGCAAACAGCGCCGGCAGGTTGCGCCCCGCGTAGAGGATGCGGTCGATGACCACCTGCGTCGCGGTTATGTGGTAGGCGATCGTGACACGGCGGCGGAAGGTCGTTGTGCGCAAGCCTGGCCGCAGATCGTCCCGCCGCGTACCGCGTTCCGGAAACATCGTTAGGTTGCGGCAAGTTGACACGATTCGGTCGGTGTAGCCGTGTGCACGCACTGGGCCGGCGTCAGCGGCGATGTAGTCATAGAGTTCGAACAGATCGGTCAGCGCCTCGGGGGCAAAGATGACCTCACGCGTCACGGCCGGACTTCTTCACCCGCGCAGCGTGGCGGGCCGCCAGCGCTGCCGAAACTTGGTCCCCGGACAGGCCCCGCC
>JASHVB010000459.1 GCA_030039695.1 Acetobacteraceae bacterium | reverse complement strand
TGGCGACCTCCAGCTTGTCCGGAGCGGTGTCCAGCGCGATGACGGTCGTTGCGGCGGCAAGAGTCCGCAGAATCTGGACTGCCATTTGCCCGAGGCCGCCGACGCCGATCACCACAGCGGTCGAGCCGGGCCCGAGCAAATGCTGTGAGCGCTTAATGGCGTGATAGCTGGTGAGCGCCGCGTCGCTGAGTGGAGCGGCATCACGCGGATCGAGGCCCTGGAGCGGGATCAGAAACCGCGTTGCCGGGACGAGCAGATATGCGGCCATTCCGCCGTCCAGACCGCCAAGACCGCCGGGGTTCGGACCTCCGGGCCGCTGGCAATAGTTCTCTAGTCCCTCGCGGCAGTTCATGCAGAGGCCGCACCCCCAGGGACCATAGACGATCACCGGATCGCCCGGTGCGAAGCCGCTTGCACCGGGTCCGAGCTTCTCGACCCAGCCCGCGTTTTCATGGCCGAGCGTGAAGGGAAACGTGAACGGTCGGGTCCCGGGTGGCATCTCCATCAGGTGGAGGTCGGAGTGGCACACCCCGGCGCCGCCGATCTTGACCAGGACCTGCCCCGGCCCGGGCTCTGGAACGGGAACCTCCCGGAGTTCCCCTGGACTTTGCCATGCGACCATCTGGAAAGCTTTCATGACGCAGCTCCGTCCTCGATGCCGTCGATGTCGATCTCGCAATGCAGCGGCCCACGAAAGATTTGGCTCGGCCGATAGGGCGGCGGATTGACCACGAGGCGTGGATTTCTGACCCGGCGCAGAAACGCTTCGAGCCCGACGTTCACTTCCAGGCGCGCCAAGGGCCCGCCGAAGCAGACATGGACGCTGGCGCCCCAGCCGAGGCTTTCTTTCGCGTTGCGTTCGAGACTGAATGTGTTCGGGTCGGGAAACTGCGCTGGATCGCGATTTCCGGCGGAGTACATCAGGAAGATCGGCGCGCCTTTCGGTATGGTGGTTCCGGCGATCTCGATGTCGCTGAGCGCGGATCGGCTGGGAAAGAATTGCACCGACGACTCAAGGCGCAGCACTTCCTCGATGGCCCGCGGAATGAGGACAGGCCGCTGGCGGAGCGTGTCAATGGACCCTGGGTTCCGCAGCAGGGTGAGCACGCAGTGAGTGAGCAGGTTGACCGTCGAGTCGTGGCCGGCCACGAGCAGAAGGATGCAGTTTTTTAGGATCTCGGCAGACGACATGCGTCCATCGGGGCCGGTGTCGTGAACGAGCTGCGCGATCATCCCCTCCCCGCCCTGCCTCTCCGCACGCTCGACGAGTCCGATCAGGTATTGCGTCAGTTCCATTCGGCTTTGGACGCCCGTCGCCTTGCGCCGCTTCCCCTCTTCGGTCGCCGCTTCGGGCCCCAGATCCATGCCTCCGAGGAACTCCGCGATCCAGATGTGGAATTGCTTTTCGGCCTCCAGGGGCACACCCAGAATCTTGCAGATCACGGCGACCGGCAGCGGATACGCGTAGTCGTCGACAACATCGATGCGGTGCTGGCCCTTGAGCTTGTCAAGCAGGTCGTTGACGATCCGCACGCAATACGCTTCCATGCTCGGAATCAGGTCCGGGCAATGCGGCGGGCCGAAATGCCGCATTGCCTGGCGGCGCATTCGACTGTGGTCGGGTGGGTCACTCAGGATCATCATGGTGTCGCCGCCGTACTTATCCAGCATTTCGGCGGTGGTCGGATCCATGTCGGACGATGCTGCGGACCCGTCCCCGCCCCTCATCGCCGTGGCAACACTGCTGTTTCGAAGATCGGAGCTGACCCGTGGATCATGTGCAAGCGCGAGGATTTCCTTGTATCCGGTCACGACGTAAATGCCGTGCGCCACACGCGCCACCGGGGTCTTCCGCAGTTCGTCGAAGAACGGGTAGGGGTTCGGGCGGTTTTCAAACTTCATGGCTTCCGCAAAGGCTTGCTCTGGGGTCATGATGTCTTCTCCCGTCTCTCTGATCTTCGTGCAGTCGCGTTGTTCGTTCCCTCGGCTGATCAGCCCGACCGCGGGACGAACTCCGCCTGCCGTTCGTTCGGATCGTGGCCGGTCAGCACGACATCGGCAGCCGCCGTCGCCATCCCTCTGGCCGGGAAATCAGCTGGCACCGGCCGCGTGTCGGCGGGGACATCGAACCCGGCCGGCGGCGGCGGGAACGGGCCCGACCGCATAATCAACGCTTCGTAGTGTTGTAGCCACTTGCCGTGATTGAATGTGACCGCACCTACCGTGCGACCGTTCCGGCCGTACGCAGCGGCGAATCGGCGGTCCTTAACGGACCCTTGCGTAAAGACGATCTCGTCACCAAACGAGGGTACGCCGACGGATTTGATATTAACGCCGAACTGGCCTGACCAATTGGTCGGCACAAGCAGATGTGCGCGGCGGTCGAGCTCTTCACTGACCATGTTGTGTGCGGCGACCTCGGCCCCGAGCACGGCATTATCCCAGTGTTCCATCGACAGGAATTGGTACCCGAACAGCACGTGCGGAGAACGGGCGACGTCGCCCGCCACGAAGATGTCGTCAGTCACCACACCGTGGATGTCGAAGGCGCGGCAGCCCGCATCGCAGCCAAGGCCCCAGTAACCGGCCGCCAGTCGGGCGCCGTGCAGCCATTCGACGTTGCGAATGGAGCCGAGCGAGGCCAGCACGAGGTCGACGTCAAGCGTCATCCCGTCGGATAGACGGGCCCGACAGACACGGCCGTGCGAGTCACCTTCGAGCGCCGAGACAGAAACGCCGGTGCGGAGGTCCACACCGGCATCGCGCTGCATTTCTGCGGCGATTGCCCCGATGACATTGCCGAGCGCGCCGGCGAGCGGTGCTGCGGCGCGTTCGGCGACGGTCACGTCGATGCCGAGGCCCCGGCACACCGACGCCATCTCGGAACCGATATAACCGGCACCAATGATCAGCACCCTGCGCGGCCGCGCAGCCAAGGCGGCCTGAAGCCGCGCCGCGTCATCACAGGTGCGGACCGTGAACACGCCCTCTAGCGTGGCCTCCTCCGGGTTTGGCCACGGCCGCGCCCGAACGCCCGTCGCGATCAATAGGCGATCGAACGGTACCTCGGTGCCGTCCCCGAGGCGAACCAGCTTCTTCGTCCGGTCCAGGCCGGTCGCGGCCGTGCCGAGGCGCCAATCGGCATCGACTTCGCGCATGTGCGGCAATTTCGTGTGGTCCGCCTTCACCCACCCTTCAAGCACCTGTTTCGAGAGCGGGGGACGGTCATAAGGCTCGTGCGGCTCGTCACCGATGATGGTGAGCCGGCCGTCAAAGCCCCCATCCCGCAACGCCTCAGCGCCGCGTAGTCCGGCAAGGGACGCGCCGACGATCACGATCTGACCGTCGGCCCTGAAGGCGTCCAGGGAGCGGGGGATCATGGCTTTGCCGTCTTGCTTGGGTCGTCTCTGTGGTCCAGGAGAATCGCCTGCACCGGACAGGATGCGACCGCGCGCAACACATGCTGGCGGTGTTCCTCATCAGGGTTCGGATCATACATGACCGCCTCCTCGCCGCTGAGCTTGAGGACTTGCGGCGCGAGAGGAACGCACTGCGCGTACCCCAAGCATTTGTTCAGATCAATAACGATGCGCACTGGGAAGCCCTCCCCATCGCCTTGTCGAACCTTTAATTCGTATTGCAGCGGCTAAGCAGTGCTCTGTGTCCCGGAAAATGTACCCGTCGTCCCAAATGTCGGTCTCGCGGTTCGCTCGCACCAGCACCAACCGTATCGGTATGGAAGCATAGCAATGCCATCAGGCCAGTCGGCGGATCGTATAGTTGGCATTGGGTGATCCGCCATACGCCAATGAGCTAAAGGAAATTACCGCGCGCACGACGCGCCCCAACGTGCGCATTTCCGCGGATAGATCGAGTAAATCAACTGCCGAATGTGCAGGTTCCGCTGATGGTGAGCGGTGGATCCGGCCGACTATGAACACCGGTTCCAGTGATCGAGAACACCTGCTCACCCTTGGGTCGGCAGACATTGCGTCGTACGTTCTGTCGCCGGTCTGGTTTGGCTTTGACGCCCGCCAGACGGTGTGCTCGCTGCAGGACACCAGACATTTGCCGGCGGGCATTGCCCGAGGCTCATGAACCACATCGCCGTGCGAGCGAGGCTGACGCGGACGCGGTAGCTGCCCCCCTCGGCGCCTCTGTCGCGGTAGTGCAGCCAGCACGCCGGCCGCCCTGAGATATCCCGCAATGTAGCCGTTCAGTACGAACCTGGGCGGGAAACGGGGGCGCTGTCCGCCGCCGTCTGCGATCGTAAGGCCGCTGACGTCAACGCCTCCATGTCGAACCCAGCGAAGTCGCGCCAGGGCCCTTCCCACCCGTAAGCGCACACCAAGAGACAGATGATCCCTGGCTTATGGACAGCAACGTGCTCCGGACCGAAGCCCAGTTCGCCCATCTTGCGCCCGCGGTCGCCTTCGATGAATACCGCCGCCTGCGGCACGAGTCCTTGTAAGACTATGTGCTCTGCGGGGTCTTTGAGGTTCAGGAGAGTCGAGCGCATTCCGACGTTGCAACCCACATCGATCGCGTCGTGCTCGAACGACTGGTCGCGAGTGATATGAAGGACCTCACCACAGTAGCCGGCGAGCGTTCTCGCGGCAGTGGAGCTGGCGATAACATCCGTATAGGCCAGTGCCTTGATTGCTGAAGAGGGGGCAGTTAGGGGCCGGTGCCCACTGCGCGGGCTCGCTGTCACTGATCTTGACGATCTCAATCAGCGGGACTGTTGTCAGATGCTTGCCCTGAGGATGCGCTGGCCACTCGTCTGCGGTGCGGTGGATGCCCATGATCATGCCGCTCTCGCCGACCATATGCTCAAGCTCGTCGCTGTAGAATATCTTGATGCCATCAGCGATGGCGCGCCGGTTCGGTGCAGCGCCGATGAGCGACAGAAAGCCCGCAAAGTGCTGAGGATAGAGCCCCGTCGGCGTCACCAGTCGACCGTCCCTCGTTTCGACGATGCCGAAGGACGACGGGTTACCAAGAACCAGCGGCGCCTGTAAGGTTCTGCCATTCAGCGACGGCTGCCAGGTGAGACCGGTCGGACGGTGTCATGCCTCAGTACTCCGAGCGCCATCATCTCGTCCGTGAGAACGCGCATCCAACGGGCTACTCCGTACACCGCCTGACGGAGATCGATGCTCCCGTCCTGGCGCTCGCCCGTGTGATCGCGCCAGATGGAAGCCGCCGCGCCCATCGCGGGGATCGCCATACAGGCGCCGATTCGGAAATGGCTGCGAACAATAGGATCGGTGCCAGGGGGCCGGGTGGTGACGGTGAACTGAAGTCGGCACCCACCATTTGAACACTGATAGCGGCCGGGGCGCGCTCGACATCAACATCATGCCCGCCATGTGCCGTCGAATCCCTGCACCCACACGCGGGACAGCGGCGGCCTCGTGGCAGCGTTCGTCGTCTCGGAATGCCGCGACCATGTCGTCCAGCGTCGCGATCCCCGCCAGAACCACGCGCCTAATTGCGGACGGTGTGGAAAACTACAAGGGTCTTCTGTGTTTAATTCATAAGGCCGGCATACGATTTTGAGCAAATCGTCCGGCGACCCCCAACTGCTCGGCGACGAACGCGAAGCTTGCGTAATGGTATACTTGGCGATCCCCCTCAAAGCGCCCATTATCTGTGGGCGTCTGGCTGTTATAACCGCGATTGCATGCATAAAACGACACCGCCGCGCGACGCGGACGCGGACCGATATATGGTGCCCGGCTTGGTCAGGGGACTGGAGATCCTGCAGGCTTTCACACCGGAGCGGCCGCATCTTACACTCGGCGACCTGGCCCTGATCGCCGGTGTTACGCGCTCGGCGATCTTTCGCATTGCCTACACGCTCACCCAACTCGGGTTTCTGGTGCACGACGCCCAGAGCCGCCGCTACAGTCTAGGGCCAGCCGTGCTGCGGCTTGGCTATGGTTATCTCGCATCACGTGATCTCGTGGAGGTGGCGCTGCCTCATTTAGAGGCGCTGCGCGACATAACAGGTTGGTCCGCTCATTTGGGGATACTCGAAGGCACCGACGTGCTCTACCTGCTGCGCGTGCCGACACGCCGCGGACTGGCCAGCATCGTTCATGTCGGCACCCGCCTGCCGGCACACGCAACTTCGATGGGACGTATCCTGCTTGCCCAACTGAGCAAAACCGAGCTCACTGGGCTCTACCGAAATGTCCAACTGGCGGCTGTCGGTCCTCGTACGCCCACAACAATGGCAGCATTGCTCGCGCAGGCGCGCCGCGACGCCAACCGAGGTCACGTCGCGCATTTTGGTGAATTCGAGCAGGGTGTCGCCAGCATCGCGGCGCCGCTTCGCGATGTCAGCGGCCGCGCAGTGGCGGCGATCAATATCGCTCGCGCCATTGCCCACACCAATGAAACCAAACTGGATGGTCCGATCGTTCGCAACGTGCTGAATGCCGCTACTGCGATCTCTCGCAGACTCGGCTTCGCCGCCGCCGGCCGGTAGCGGTGAATATGTCAGGGTCGGACCCGACCGGGCGAACCTCCCCCCGGCTCCTCGCGCACGGGGACGGGGGCGGCTTCTTCTGCCCTGCCGGGGTGGGTTCATTCACGGCGGGTCGGCCGGCCCCGGTTGGTGGCCAACACGCAGCGCATACCGCGTATGTTCGTCGGCCGAAGCGTCCTATCAGGCCGGTTCGAACCGCACGGTCTCCGGCTCAGCTGTGCCGATTACGACCCACGCCCTGCAGGGACCAACGCTGTTGTTGCGGAACCAGTGCCGGCGGCCGGCGGGGTTCAATACCAGATCGCGCGGCCCCAGTTCCGCCTCAACTCGCTGGCCGTCCTGCTCCCAGCCGACCGTCAGGCTTCCCTCCAGCACCAACAGCGCATCCTCGATGTCTCGCACGTAGGGCTTCACGCTGACGCCTGCCGGCACGCCCAGCATCTCCTTGCGGCAGGTGTCCGACGTGATGCCGCCGGGACCGACATAGACCTTGCGGGTGAAGCCCGCCGCGTCCCACACCGTCGGCTGCTCGCTATACCGGATGACCTTGCTGGCCAGCATCCGCTGCAACGGATGCTCGCCGGCCGGATCGTGCCGCAGCGTCCTGCCCGGGGTGGCGCCGAAGCTGCGCGCCCGCGCCGGGTCCGTGTTTTTCGGGTGGTAAAGATAGCGGGGCGGCAGCGGCTTGCCGACATCGACGCTAATTGACATCAGCACAGGCTCGATCCCGTCATTGCGGAAGCCGTGACCGATATCACGGGCGTTGAGGATCATGTCGTTGGGGCCGAGACGCACCTCAACCACGTCGCCATCGCGCTCCCAGCCGACGGTCAGGACGCCATCGATGACCAGGAACGACTCTTCGATCTCGTGCGCGTGGCAGGCGGCGTATTTGCCAACATGCTTGTAGATCAGGCTGAGTGTGAAGTGTTCCGGTGGCAGAGTACCAGGCTCGCCGACCTTCGGCGAGCCGCCTGCGCCGATATAGCGCATTTGCGCGCGCTCGAGTTCCGGGAAACCACGATTGCTCGGAAAGGCGTCCCAGTCGAACGTTTTGTCAACGTGCCGGACGACGTGGCGCCGCAGTTCGGCTTCCAGCGCAGTCGGCAGCGGTCTGGTGATGATGTTCACGGATGGGTCCTCCTGCGTGTGGGCACTGTATGAGCGGAAAGCGAGAGCGGTCTCACCGTGACTGAAAAGTTCGTTGCCATCTCGTCATCCGCGCTTTCACGGGGACGACGAGGTGGGCTGAAACCAGTCGCGATGCAGATGCTCTAACCGGCACTGATTTCACATGCGATGCATCGTTTTACAGGTAAACACGTGTCGGATGCGCGACGAGCGCCCGACGAACGCAGCCTGTGCCGATTTTCTGGTTGACACGAGAAACATGGCATCGCTATAGACTGCGCACCATGTGAACGGTAAGTTCATATGTGAACGGTCCTGAGGAGCCAGCCCGCGCCATGCCGCCACTCTCCCCAGTTGTAACCCCCAGCAACGCCACGGCCTGTGCGCCAGGGTTGCTCACCGGCCGCACTGTCGTCGTCACCGGAGCCGCGCGGGGCGTCGGCCGCGTCATCGCCGAGGCATGTGCCGCCGCCGGCGCCCGGCTGGTGCTGGCCGACCTGCTGGTTGAGGCGGGCATGGCCACGACCGCGGCGCTGATTGTCCGCGGCCATGCAGCGCGCTTCGTCGCGGTTGATCTTGCCGACCCCGCCTCGATCGAATCCTTCGCCGCCGATGTCGCCGCGAATGAAGGAGTGGTGCACGGCCTGGTGAACAACGCTGCCGTCGCCACCGCGATCGGCGGCCCTGCATTCGATGCGATCGAGATTGAAACCTGGGACCGGGTGATGCGCGTGAACGTCCGTGGCACTTGGCTGGTGACCAGGGCGCTGGCACCGCTGCTGCGCGCGGGAGAGGCCGGCCGGATCGTCAACCTGGCCTCGGACACCGCACTGTGGGGCGCACCGCGATTGCTCGCCTATGTCGCAAGCAAGGGCGCCGTTCTGGCCATGACACGCTCGCTGGCGCGTGAGCTTGGCCCCGAGGGTATCGGCGTTTCGGCGGTCGCACCCGGCATCCTGCGCAGTGAGGCGACCGAATACGTCCCGCCGGAACGCCATCGCCTGTACGAGACCGGCCGCGCCGTGCCCGGTCCGCAGGCGCCGGAAGATATCACAGCGACCGTCGTGTTCCTGCTGACGCCGGGCGCCCTGGCGCTAACCGGGCAGACTCTGGCGGTCAACGGCGGCTTCGTTTTCACATGACCGGCGCGATCAACGGTTTGCGCCACGACGTGGTCGCCGGAACCGCGCTGCTGCGGCGACCGGGCGACAACGCCTCGACGCCGCTGGTCCTGCTGCACGGCATTGGCAGCAACGCGGCCAGCTGGGCGCCCATGCTCGCGCGACTCGATCCGAGGATCGATGCGACCGCGTGGGACGCGCCTGGCTATGGCGGCTCGTCGCCGCTCGCCGAAGCGTCGCCGCGCCCGCAGCATTACGCGGCGCGACTCGAGGCTGTCCTGGACGGCCTGGGTCTCGGCCGCGTCATGCTTGCCGGCCATTCGCTCGGCGCGCTGTTTGCCGCCAACTTCGCTGCGTCCCGACCGGCGCGCGTCGCCGCGCTGGCGCTGCTGTCGCCCGCCTCCGGCTATCGCGTGCCGCCGGGAGGGACTTTGCCGGATGCGCTGCAGGCGCGCATCGACGACCTCGATCGGCTGGGTGCCGAGGCATTTGCCACGGCGCGTAGCCCCCGCCTGGTCCACCGGCCAGAGGCCAGCCAGGCGGTGCTCGCCCGCGTCCAGCGAGCGATGGCGGCGGTGCATCCCGCTGGCTACGCGCAGGCGGTGCGGGCCCTGGGCGCCGGGGACCTGCTGGCTGACGCCGCGCGGATCGCACCTCCGGTGCTGGTCGCCGTTGGGACGCACGACCGCGTGACGCCGCCCGCCGGCGTGCGCGCTGTCTTCGCTGCGCTTACCCACGGCCTGCGCCTCGTCGAGCTGCCGGATGCCGGCCATGCATTGCCGCAGGAGTGCCCCGCGGAAGTGGCGCGGCTGCTCTGCGAGCTTGCCGCTGTGTCCCGGAGGGCCGCATGAGCACCCCCGCCGATCGCGACGACACCTACCTGTCGCCCCCGGTGCAACGGGCCGCGGCGCTGCTGCGGCAAATCGCTGAAGGCGACCGGGTGACGAACATGTCCCGCACCGCCCGCGCGCTCGATATCAACCGCACGACATTGCTGCGGCTGTTGCGCACGTTGGAGGCTGAGCGCTTCATCGAAGCCGATCCCGAGCGCGGCGGCTGGAAGATCGGCCTCGGCCTAATCGGCCTCGCGGCAGAGGCGTTCTTCTCGCAGGACCTCGTGCAGGTCACCGTTCCCGTCGTCGACCGGCTGGTGGAGGCACTCGGCCTGTCGGCCCACCTTGCTGTTCTGGACGGGCGGGAAGTGATTTTCGTCGTGCGCCGAACCCCGAACGTGGTGCTGGTCAGCAACGTGCGCGTCGGCACCCGGCTGCCGGCGCACGCGACCAATCTTGGCCGCATCATCCTTGCCAACATGCCGCCCGCGCAGGTCGAGGCGCTGTATCGCGGCCAGGCCATGCCGGCC